>ONIU01000083.1 GCA_900317935.1 uncultured bacterium | reverse complement strand
ATATGCTTTTTGTCCATTTCTGTAATATGGAACCGGCGCACCTTCCAGACTACCAACACCTATAGTATATATTCTTATTCCTCTGTCTGCTGCTACTTTGGCGGCAGTTAATGGATCCAAGCCAGCATTGTTTTCACCATCGCTTAACAGAATAATAACCTTGTCGCGTTTTTCTTTTGATGTTGAGTTAAATTTATAGACAGCATTGATAATCGCATCACCAATAGCTGTTCCGTCCTGCTTCAGCATGCCCAAAGAAGTATGTCTTAATAGTTCAGTCAAAACACCGTAATCAATCGTTAAAGGACACTGAGTAAGCGCATTCTGTTAGGTTGAAAATCTTCGGCCGCCATTGTTCCAGAAACGTCTAGTGCTATCATAATATCAATACCCTGACGTGTAACAGATTCAGATTCATAACCGTATTGAGGCTGCATCAAAGCAAAAACAATAAGTAATAAAACAACTAATCTTATTAAATCAGGAATGAATCTAAGTTTAGTTCTAATACTTGATTTTACAGCGCCTGCCAAACCGGCCAAAGGGAAATTAATTCCACCCTTTTTAGCTCTATCACTTATAAGAAATTTATAAAAAGCAATTAGAGGAATTAAAAGAGCCAGCAGCATAAATTCAGGACTATTCCACTTCATTTACGCCACCCCCTTGTGTTTATAAGCCCCTCTAGAGTGTTTACCAGATCTTCTTGTTCAATGTAAGCATTATCTGAGCCTGTATATCTTATTTCATCACAGAAATTTAACATTTCTTTAATTTTTGAAGTAACTTCGTTTCTTACTTTTTCATTTATAACTGCCATAACAAACTCATCTGTTGTAGCTGCTGCACCTATGCCTATTTTATATTCATCGTAGGCATAGTTTTTTAGTATAACAGCAACATTTTCGCAAATAGATTTTATATTTCGTTTTTCCCAGATTTCAGATAATTTTAAACGCTTTATAGCTCTTATAGCTTGAACTTCAGGACTCTGAACTATAGGCACTCTTTTTCTTTCTACTGGTGCTGTCAGCCATGAATAGAAAAGCCAAAGCAGATAAAGGCATAGAATAGCTAAAGCTATCTGACCCAACAAGCTCATCCATGGATAATCCATAGTTTGAGTTCCCATCAAATCATATATTTCTTCACCTGGCGGCAACGCTGGTATAGAAGCAACGTTTGATGAAACTGAAGCAGCCTTGGCTGTAACTGCTGCTGAAGATGCAATTGTAGAAGTTTCTGTAGCTATCATAATAATATTTCTATTTAGTTTTTAGAAGAATCAATTTTAGCTGAATCTGTAGCAAAGCCGAAAGCTTTGTTTAAAACATCGCTATTTATCTTCAACTCTTCTTTTGCACTAAGTTTAGTAATTTCATCAGCAAGAAGCTGCATTCTTTTTTCTTTATCATCAGTTTTAACATCCTTGAAAACAAATTTCTGAAGATAAACAGTCATTAGAACATTGTTTTCAAGTTTTTTAAGCATAGAAATAACTTCAGGATCTTTTTTGAGGTTTTCACGGTTTGCCGCTCTAGCAAGCAACATTTCGTGAGTCATCTGATTCAAAATATTGGTTACATTTTCTTTGGTTAAATCTTTTTCGTTTAAACCAATCTGACTAAGACGAAGCTTAAGTTCATTCAAGCCGATTGCCTGCTTATTGCCAAGCTGAACTACAGTATCAGAAGCGACAGTATTAACAATCGGATTAATACCTTCATTTAGCATGTTGCGGCGTTCTGCGTCGTAAACACGACCTAGTCTGGTAAGACAGTAATTGATTTTTTCTTCTGTTCCGCTGGCTATCGCGGAATCTAGTGCGAATCTCTTTATGTATAAAAGCTGCCCTAGCGCTTTATCAAAGTCATTTAATTCATTCATGCATATTTCAGCTAAGGCTTTTCTCATCTTCAAGCCTTTTTCTGAAAGCGGCTGACGTCTGATGTTTTCTTCCAATACACGTGCTGCTTCTGATGGAAGGCTATATGCCAACAGGTCTGCTGCATATTCAGAGTTTTCTGAAAATGTTGTCCTTCTGCTTTTATAATAATTATAGGAAAGTGCAATTCCAAGAATTAACACTGCTATTACCATTATTAACATGGCATCTAGTTTGCGGTTTAATGTTCGTAGATTGTGCATTATTTTACCCTCTAGGTTTATTCTTCATAAAACAAAGTCATTATACAATAAAAATTTGGTGATACGCTGTCGCTGTGGGACATTTCATTGTGGGACGCTAAAGCTGTGGTAGTTTGTTCTTGGGTGGTTTCCTCCTGAGCGTCAAAGCAAGATTATAAAGTTTTACATCAATAGTTTCACATCTTTTAAGACTTCTTTCTAATCTTTCATCTTCTAAGTAACCTAATCTATTACATAATATTAATTGCGTCATCACTTCACCTAGCGACCCCTTATCTATAGATAAAAAATGAATAAATTCCTTTGTGCTAAAGCGTTTTTGACCTTCAGCTATATTAAAAGCAATCGAAGTTACTGCTCTTCTCATCTGATCTGACAATACAAATCTTTCTTCTTGAGGAAGAGTTTTACAAAAGTTATATACACGTTCCGCTAAGTCCATTGCTAACTGCCAAACATCCAGTTCATAAAAAGTCTTAACTTTCATTTCAACTCCAAATACAATTCCCACACGCAGCTATGCTGCTGTCCCACGACGAAGTGTATCACAGCAAAGCATTCCACTTCATTCTTTTAAACACTTCCAACCCTTCCAACCCTTCCAACAATTCTCACACGCAGCTATGCTGCTGTCCCACATCTTCACCTTCTACCAGATTCTCGCTGAGCAAAGAGTTTAACCACGGGCTTAGCTACCGACTCTCCTGCCACAAGCTGAATTAAATCAACTCCACTATTGCGACAAATCTTTTCAAGCTGCTCATCCTGTTTTTTCTGAGCCTTGAGCAATTCTTCAACTACTTTCTTACTGGAAGTATCAAGAATATACTCTTCTCCGGTTTCAGGGTTTGCCACTTCTATCATACCTACATCAGGGATAACCTTTTCACGTGGGTCTCTGACATTAACAATTATCAAATCATGCTTTGCAGCAGTAACTTTAAGCTGCCTTTCTATAGAACCGGCATTAATTCCATCAGACACAAGAAATATTACAGATCTTCGACTCAGAGTAGAATTGAGAAAGTCTAAGGCTGCCGAAAGGTTTGTTCCTTTATTTTGAGGAATAAAGAAAGACAAATCTCGAATAAGCCTCAAAACATGGCTTTTGCCCTTTGCCGGCGGAACATATTTTTCTACTCTGTCGGTAAAGAGGCAGATTCCAGCCCTATCGTTATTTCGTTCAGCAGCAAGACTCATAACCGCAGCAAACTCTACTGCACTTTCACGCTTTTCCTTGGAACCAGAACCGAAAGCCATAGAGCCTGACAGGTCTAGAGCTATGATTACCTGCAATTCACGTTCTTCAGTGTGTTCACGAATATGCAGATTGCCGGAACGAGCAGAAACTTTCCAGTCTATAGAACGGAAATCATCGCCTCTATAGTATTGTCTGATTCCGGCAAATTCCATGCCATGACCTTTGAAGACTGACTTGTAACTACCAGAATAGAGCGAATCAACCAGTTGTCTGGTTCTGATTTCGATTCTTCCGACTTCTTTCAGTAATTCTTTTGAAAGCATAAAGAGTGTAAGCTGCTATCAGGGAACAGCTACTCCTTCCTTAATTCTTCTGACGATTTCATCTGAATCAATTTCGTCAGCTTCTGCTTCGTAAGTAGGAATAATACGATGTCTTAATACTTCCATCATAATTGATTTTACATCATCAGGTTTGACATAGGCTCTGCCGTTTATCAAAGCATGGCTTCTGGCAGCACGTGTTAAATAGATAGAAGCACGTGGAGAAGCGCCAAATCTTATATAGCTCTTAAGCGACAGATTGTATTTATCTGGATTTCTTGTTGAATCAACAATACGTAAAACGTATTCTACAATCTTATCATCAACGTAAATTTCACTGGCAAGTTCCCTTAACTGAAGAATCTGAGAAGCTTCAACCACAGGTTCAACAACAGAGACCTGATGGCTCTTTTCTGCAAGCCCCATTCTCTTAATGATTGTTCTTTCATCTTCAAAACTTGGGTATTTAACAATTACCTTAAAAAGGAAACGGTCAACCTGGGCTTCAGAAAGAGTATAAGTTCCTTCAGTTTCTATAGGGTTCTGGGTAGCCAATACCAGGAAAGGTTCTGTCAGCTTGAATGTTTCCTGTTCTATAGTAACCTGACGTTCTTCCATTGATTCAAGCAAAGCACTTTGAACTTTAGCAGGAGCACGGTTGATTTCATCTGCGAGAACAAAGTTTGAGAAAATCGGTCCTTTATGAGTATGAAATTCTGCAGTCTTTTGATCAAAAATTCTTGTCCCGATAAGGTCAGCAGGCAAAAGGTCTGGGGTAAACTGAATTCTTGAGAAATTAGTCTTTACGGTTCTTGCCAGAGCCTTGATAGCTAAAGTCTTTGCCAGTCCAGGAACGCCTTCTAATAGAATATGACCATCTGAAATCAACGCCAGAATCAAATAGTTAAGCAAATCATCCTGACCGACCAAAACCTTCTTAACTTGAGACTTCATCGTTTCAATAAGATTGCCGGCCTCATTTATACGTTTCTGCAATGATTGATTATCCATTTTTATCTCCAATTTTTAGTAATATTTCATATTACAAAGAATTCAACACTTCCTTTATATCTGTTTCGATAGCGACTAACTGTCTGTTAGGCATTGAACCAGCATACATCACCATTTCAATATCATGTGCCAAGCGGCTTGTAGCTTGGGTAATATTGTTGGTTCCAGCTAATTCACTACATTTATTAAGTAATTCATCGTAAGTCATATCTTTGCTGAGTGCCTTAGAACGATAACAGCAGGCTTTTTTGAATAGTTCAAAATATTTGTGGTAAAACTCAGGACTTACTTCTTTATATTGAACTTTTAAGGAAGCAGCAATAGTTGCAAATTCAACTTTTTCAACCTTTTCTTCCTTAACAGGTTCTTTTTTTTCTTCTTTTGAAACCTTGGGCTCTTCTTTTACAATAACAGCATCTTCAATGGACTGTTCAAATGCTTTCTTATGTTCTTTGCTGAGATAATCAAAGAAATAGAAGAAAACAATAACCCCAACAATCACAAATACAAGAATTATTCCCAATATGAAATAGAAGTTAAAGAGTGAATTTTCTTTTTTAGCTTCATTATTCTGACTTACACTGGAATTATCTTCTTTGTTGTCGTCGTTTTCTGAAGTCGCAGTTTGTTCTTCTTCCGGATCATCTGCGACTTTCTTAACATTGATTGTAATAGGTTTTGAACTGTGCTCTTTTCCATCTTTATCTTTCATAGAAAAGGCCGGGATGACAAGAGTTCCTTCTTTTTGTGGAACCAACGAAAGGATAATCGATTTAACACTTTCGCCCACCCCATTAACCATTCTTGATTGGGAAGATTGACGTCTTCCTGCAATATCAAAACCAGGTACACTTTCAATATTAAAATCAATATCATTTAAACCGCCCAATGAACTGAAACTTGAGCTGTTAAAACTGAAAGAAAAGCCAGAACTGTTAAAGGAGTTAGGAAAAGAACCGGATGAAGATTCCATAGGCTTTTTAATCTGAACAGTAAGTTCTACTGTGTCGCCAAACTCTACTTCAGTTCTATCTACACTAGTTGAAATAGTTATATCTTCTGCAAATACTACGCCGGTAAAAGCAAGCAGCATAAGTATTGCTGTAATTAACCTTCGCACAATTTTGCCTCCTTTTTATTATGCTTAGACTATAGCATATTTTAAAAGGTTCCAAATATTTGTTTTTTATTTTAGTTTTTATTGTATACTAAGATTTGGTTAGTTCCTAAAAGAAATCTTCTATATAGAGTATTATTATGAGCAAAAACAAAATTATATTATTTGTAATCTTCGTTCTCTTTTTCCCTTTTACCAATTCTGCTATTTTTGCGAGAAATTACGGATATTTTGCCTCTCAAGACGAAAACTTCAAAAAATATTGTAATCAAGGTAATGAATATATTGAGAAAAATGAATTCGATAAAGCTATTAAAGCTTATGAAGAAGCATTAAAAATAAATCCAAAACAGATGCAGGCTTTAGGGGAACTCTGCTTTTGCTATTCACAGATAGAAGATTATGACAAAATGATTGAAACGGCAAAAAAAGGTTTATTAATTGCTCAACAGCAAATCAGCAATGACAATATTGGCAGATTTTACGGATACCTTGGGAATGCCTACAAAATGCAAGGGAAATATAACGAAGCCATAAAATATCTCGAATTAGCCAGATACAATAAACCTTATTATTTTGATAATTTTATCAGTTTGGCTTACTGCTACTTTAAGATTAAACATTACGATGATGCAATAAACTGCTACGATTCTATAAGAAATTTAGCTCCAGATTATTATGAAGAAAAGGATTTGGAAAAAAATAAAGAAATTATTTATAAAGATTTCCTGGAAAATGACTTTGCAATTAAGCATTTAGATGCAGGAAAAAAGTATAAAAAAGAAAAGAATTACACAGCAGCCATAAAAGAATATAATGAAATTCTACGGAAAGAACCTGAAGATTTAACTTCACTATCAGAAGTAATTAAATGTGAAGTTATGAGCAATACAGATAATATTAACGAGTTAACCGAATTTTGCCAAAAAACACTCCATATTCTAGTTAAAAATAGGGTTAAAGATTGTGAATACTATGAAATAGTATATAAAGGCTTAGGTTATTGTTGTAAAAAGCAGAAAAATGCAAAGATGTTGTCAGAATTAAAGAAACTAATGGAGAGTCTTTCCTGTTTAAAAGAAGCAATGACTCAATACTATAAAGATGATGACGCTGCTATTGCCAATTTAAAAACTGCTATCGAAAAACAAAAAGATCTTGAAGAAGCACCTTATAACCATATTCCTTTAAAAGAATTAATTGAGTTATTTTTCAGAAAAAGAGAAAGGGAAGAAGCAAAGAAATATATTTCTATAGGGCTGAATCGGGCAAAAAAAGATAAAGATAAAAACCAGTTTGCCAGATACTGTAAAGATATTGCAACTTACTATAGTTTAACAGGAAAATCTAATGAGGCATTAAAATACTACGAAAAAGGATTAGGAATGACATCTGACGAAGATGATAAATTCAAATTCTATTATGGAATTGCTCTAGAGTATAATTATTTAAAGGATTGGAAGACAGCTTTAAAATATTTGGAAAAAGCAAAAGAATTACTAAATAAAGATTTCGGAGTTGAAAAAATTACAGACATAGACAGTATGATTGTAAAATATAAATCTTTAATTGATGAGAATTCTGATTTATACAAGGGAAATTCTCACATAACTAATGGCGATGAATATTACTCAAAAGGGAACTATGAGGAAGCTATCGAAGAATACTCAGCATCTTTAAAATACATTCCTCAAAAATTAGAAGCACTTTATTCTTTAAGCAATAGTTTACATAATTTAAAAAGAGAAGAAGAAGCGTTAGAAGTCGATAATGAAGGATTTGCCGTAGCTTTCAGAGATAAGGACCAGTATTACTTAGATTCTTTTTCGGTCAAATTAGGTTCCTACTGTTATGAAAAAAAAGATTACAACAAATGTATATTTTACTATAAACAGATTTCAGATTATAATCCAAATTTTCCTCAGGGAGATGTCTTAAGCATAATTGCAACCTGTTATCTTTTGCAGGATAAGTATAAAGAAGCCCTAGCATACTATGAAGTAGCTCAAAAGTATGCTCCAGACGATGAAGAATTAGCCAAACAGATTGAAAACTGTCGCAAATTATTAAGAAGTAAATAATTATAATTCTTATTATGAAAAGTAATGAAGAAATTAAAACAAATATAGACTTTGCTCTTGCGAACAGAGAAATTAATGGTTTTATAGAAAACGATTGTTTATATATCGATTCCCCATTTGTTTTCTCTAATATATTTCTCTTTATAGTAGTTTTATTTTTTGTTCTATTGATATCTATTTCAATTTTATCACTTTACTTAGGCTTTGATGCGAGAGAATCTAGCTGGTTATTTCTTTTTTTATTTTTGATAATGGCAATTTTAATGAAAATAAGTAAAAATTATCTAGTTTACGACTATAACCTAGGGGAAATACATTATGCAACAAAGCTTTTTAACAAAACCATTTCAAATTCCTATCATATAGATGTAAGAGATATTGTTGAAATAGGAATCAATAATACTTATGAGCCGAGCCGGAATAGAAATGATATATTTAAAAGAGTTAAAGATGATGAAGTGTTTGAATATAATTTTATTTCAAATATAGTTTATCTAAATACAGAAGGCAAACTCAAAAACCTTTCTAGTGCTATATATAACAAGCAGGAAACAAAAAACAAAAATTTATTAAT
Organism: uncultured bacterium; assembly: GCA_900317935.1. Lineage (GTDB taxonomy): Bacteria > Muiribacteriota > Ozemobacteria > Ozemobacterales > Ozemobacteraceae > RUG334. The sequence goes on along the minus strand of ONIU01000083.1, from coordinate 4,789 downwards.
TAATTTTTCAAGTTTTTGCAAAATAATTGCAAATTCATTAGAGATACCATGCAAAATTTGCGAAAATAATCAAAAACTTGAAATTATAGCAAATGAAGGAACCTTAAAAAAATCTCTTAACATTATTCCAATAGATTTAGAAAAAGAAAAAAAAGATCGGTTTGTTCTTCTAACAAAACTATTTATATTAAGAATTATTCTTACAGTATTCTTGCCATTTCATATATTTCTGATGTCCCAATATGGTTTTTGGGGGGCATTTCAAGCTTGGCCTAAAATGCTTTACCTCTTAATTACTAAAGTAATACCAGGTTTATTTGGGTTAAACTAAGTTTACAGGGCAAACTCAAACTTTTTTAGCTTATAGTCAATATCTTCAATACATTACTCGTAATCTCTTTGTTTGTAAATTTTTCTTTTCGTGTCGTCTACACATTGTCATAATCGTATAGCTTTCAGGGCTAAAGCCCATACGCTATACTTATTATGACAAATGTGTAGACTTTATATTAATGTTGTTTAAAAGCTTCTTCAATAAAGAAAAAAGTTTGCGTTTGCCCTACCGGTTAAATAAAAAACTTCAAATTTTTAAGGGTATGTGATAATATTCAACCCAAATAAATTTTAGTTGGCATTATAAAAATGGTTTGCCATGCCTAACGGCTAGCAATGATGTTTAAAACACATCTGTTGCTATTTTGATTTGCCAAGACCAAAAAAGAATTGAAAGACAGGATATTTAAAATGAAACGAACACCGAAGTTTGAACCATTAGCAATTGTAGGTATGAGCTGCCTTTTCCCAAAAGCTCAATCTTTACAAGATTATTGGGCAAATATAAAGGAAAAAGTAGACTGCATCTCAGAAGTTCCAGAAACTTCATGGAAAGCCGAAGATTACTATAATCCAGACAAGAAGTGTCCAGACCACGTATATACAAAAAACGGCGGCTTTTTAAATCCTGTCGATTTTAACCCTGCTGAATGGGGTATTGCACCTACTGATTTAGATTCTATTGATACTTCCCAACTTTTGAGCTTGGTCGTAGCGAAAGGTGCTTTAGCTGACGCTGGCTATGCCAATAAAGACTTTGACAGAGACCACACCAATGTTATTCTTGGTTTAACAGGTACCCTGGAGCTGGTTGTTCCATTAGGAGCTCGCTTAGGGCACCCCTATTGGAAAAAAGCCATGCTTCATGCTGGTATTGATGAAAAGATCGCCAACGAAGTAATGGATAGCATCGGTAAATGCTATGTGGGCTGGCAGGAAAATTCTTTCCCTGGTCTTTTAGGGAACTGTGCTGCTGGTCGTATTGCTAACCGCCTTGATTTACACGGTACAAACTGTGTTGTTGACGCTGCTTGCGGTAGTTCATTAGCGGCATTAAATATGGCTGCAATGGAACTTTGGACTGGTAAAGCCGATATGGCTATTACTGGTGGAATTGACACATTCAACGACATTTTTATGTTTATGTGTTTCTGCAAAACCCCTGCCCTTTCTCCAACTGGTCATGCCAGACCATTTAGTGCAGATAATGACGGCACTATTTTGGGCGAAGGTATCGGTATGGTCGTAATAAAGAGACTTTCTGATGCAGAACGTGACGGAGATAGAATTTATGCTTGCATTAATGCTGTTGGAACCTCAAGTGACGGTAAAGGCAAAGCTGTTTATGCCCCAAGCGTTCCTGGTCAGGTAAAAGCTTTAAAGCGTGCATATGAAGAATCTGGATTAGAACCAAAAGATATCGGTTTGATAGAAGCTCACGGTACAGGCACTGGTGCTGGCGATAGAGTTGAAGTTGAAGCTTTGAAAGAAGTATACGGCGTTTCTGAAACCAATCGCCCCTGGTGTGCTTTAGGCTCAGTAAAATCTCAGATTGGTCATACCAAAGCTGCTGCAGGATCAGCCAATATTATAAAAGCGGCTATGGCTCTATATAATAAAATTATTCCACCAACAATAAAGGTTACACAACCAGCAGATTCTTTAAAAGATGAAAATCTTCCATTCTATCTGCCCAATCAAATCAGACCTTGGGTTACAGATGAAGGCAAAACTCGTCATGCAGCTTTAAGTTCAATGGGATTTGGCGGTAGCAATTACCATGTAATTCTTACTGAGTATAAATCAGAAAAAACTGTATATGACTGGGAAAGAAAAGTAGAACTTATTACTTTATCTGGTTCAAATGCTTCAGAAATAAAAATCAAATTAGAAGGTCTAAAAACAGCAAAAGAAATCAGACGCTTTGCAGCAGAAGCTAGAAAAGCTTTCAAGAGCACAGATAAAGCTCGTCTTGGCTTTGTAATAGACGCTTCTACAGATATTGAAAAGATTGTTACTGATATAAGCAGTAAGCTAGATACTTGCGAAGATAAAGATTTTACACTTCCTAATGGTGCAACATTCAGTACATTAGCAGAAACTGGTAAGATAGGCGTTTTGTTCCCAGGTCAGGGTTCACAATACCCTGGTATGGCTCTTGATTTGATGTGCACTTCACCAGAAGCTTTCAATGCATTAGTAGAAGCCGACAAAGAAATAGGCAAATTAGATGCTGCAGGAAACCATCTTGTAGACTATATTTACCCAAGACCTACTTATAATGAAGAAAAAGATGCACAGAATCCTGAAAAGCTGAAATCAACAGATATAGCACAACCATCTTTGGGTGCTGTTTCAATTGGTATGTATGATACACTAAAAGATTTCGGTCTTGAAGCTGCTGGTTTTGCAGGTCATTCTTACGGAGAACTTGTAAGTCTCTGTGCTGCTGGCCTTTTCGACAGTAAATCTCTTGCCTTGATTTCCCGCAAACGTGGTCAGTTAATGGGACAAGGCGAAGGCGACAGAGGCGGAATGATAGCTGTTCTCGGAGCTAGAGAAGATGTTGAAAAGATTATGGAAGAAGAAAAGCTCGACTTAGTTGTAGCAAACCATAATTCTAATAAACAGGTTGTCCTTTCTGGTAAAACAAGCGAAATCGAACGTTCTAAAAATATTTTCAAAGCTAAGAAGCTTAGAGCAACAGTCTTAAATGTTGCTGGAGCTTTCCACAGCAAATTCGTTGCAGATGCAGCAAAACCCTTCTATGAATATTTGAAGGAATTTAAGTTTGGCGAAATGAAATATCCTGTTTATGCCAATACTACTGCTGAAAAATACCCAACCGATAAGGAAGAAGCCAGAAAACTATTAGGTAATCAGCTTGCTAATCAGGTTCGCTTTGTTGAAATAATAAAGAAGATGTATGCGGACGGAATCAGAACCTTTATCGAAGTAGGTCCTGGTGCTGTTCTTTCTGGTTTAATAAAGAATATTCTTGATACAAACGACTATAAAGTTGTAACTATGGATTCTTCAAAAGGTAAGAATTCATCTGTAGTAGACTTAGGAAAAGCCTTAGCCCAGTTAGCTGCTTTCGGTTACAAGCTTGATATTGAAAAATGGCAGAATGGTGCAGAATGGCTTGAAAAGAATCCATTAAGCAATAAGCCCAAATTAAATATTCCATTAGTCGGTGCTAACTACAAATCAAAAGCTCTATTACAACACAGAGCTGAAATTGAAAAGCCACCTGTAAGAAGACTTGTTGATGAAAAGGATGTCAAGGTAGTTGTCAAAGAAGTTCCTGTTACAACTGCTGACTTACGTCAGCAGCCCCCTCAGTCACTTCGTGACAGCTCCCCCATCAATAATGGGGGCGCATCTATTGGTATGCAGCCACAATTAAATAATACTACAATAGAAACCTTAGCTGCTTTGCAGATTATGCAGCAGGAAACAGCAGAATTGCACAAACGTTTCTTAGAAGGTCAGGAAATGGCACAACGTGCATTAATGGCTGCTATTAGCGGTCAGACACTGCCTCCAATGCCACCAATGGGTATACCACAAATGGCATCTGTAGCTCCAATGCAACAGCCACCTATGCCTCCAATACCTCCAATTCCTATGCCTCCATTGGGTGTTCATGGTGTTCCACCTATTCCACCAATGCCACCTATGCCTGTTGCTATACCGGCAAAACCTGCTTCAACTACTATGTCAGCAGGATCTTCCCCCACGAAGGTGGGAGGTGCAATAGTCGCACAGAAGAACTGCCCCCAAAGCGAAGCTGTTGGGGGAAGTGGATTTGGCGTAGCCAAAGACGTAAGGGGTCTTTCTTCCGTAGATTCCGATAAATTACGCAACACTTTAATCGACGTTGTAGCAGAAAAGACTGGTTACCCAAAAGAAATGCTCAACCTCGACATGGATATGGAAGCTGAACTTGGTATCGACTCAATTAAGAGAGTTGAAATCATGTCAGCTATTCAGGAAAGATTGCCTGAAGCTCCTGTTGTTCAGCCTGATCAGTTGGGTAAGCTGAGAACCTTAAATCAGATTCTCGAAGTCATCACTCCAGCTGCTGCACCTATGGGATCTGCCCCCACGCAGGTGGGGGAAGTGGCACGCAGTGCCGAAAGGGGTCTTTCTTCGGTAGATGCTGACAAACTTAAGAATACTTTAATCGACGTTGTAGCAGAAAAAACTGGTTACCCAAAAGAAATGCTCAACCTTGACATGGATATGGAAGCTGAACTTGGTATTGACTCAATTAAGAGAGTTGAAATCATGTCAGCTATTCAGGAAAGATTGCCTGAAGCTCCTGTTGTTCAGCCTGATCAGTTGGGTAAGCTGAGAACCCTCAACCAGATTCTCGAAGTTATCACTCCAGCTGCTGCCTCCAACAAGAACTGCCCCCAAAGCGAAGCTGTTGGGGGAAGTGGATTTGGCG
>ONIU01000047.1 GCA_900317935.1 uncultured bacterium | reverse complement strand
GAAGACTATCATTATAAACGCCAGGTTTTACACTCAGATGTAAAGCATGGTTTCGTTATCAAGTTCCCTGATAAGCCTGAAATCAGTATTCCAGAGTTAGAAAATAAAATAAAAGATGTTATTGCTCAAGATTTACCAATTGAATTCGCAGGAACAAACAGAATCACTATCGGTGAATGGAAAATATTCTGTACAGGGCCTCGAACACATGTTAAACATACTGGCTTGATTCAGGAATTTAAACTATGGCAGGAATACGTATATGACCCAATTTGGAAAGAATACATGTTAATAGGTATGGTAGGCCCTGATCGTCAGCACCTTGGAATTAAAGGCATACATTATTTTGCTGATGAGGATTAATATTCATTCACTTAAGTCCTTCTTTTTATTTTTGCCGCCAATCATCAAGGTAAAGATAATAATAAAAATAACTGCAAATATTAAGAAGGGAGGGGACTTTACTACCTGCCCTGATATATCTAGGAATTTTTGGTATTCTCTTTCTCTTTTTATTCTTATTTTGTTTTCATTATAAGAATAAGAAAAGGGTTTTTCTAAACTTTTATCGTATTCAGGAATAATTGGAGATTCATAACTTGAATCTATTGTACCATGGTATTTACAAAAAACACTTCCATCTTTAGTTATATTAATAAAACCATAGGAGCATTTTTCTTCTGGGGGTTCAAGATAATCTTTCATATACTTTTCTCGGATTAATAAAGTTTCAATATCTCCAAAATCGCCACCAGGTAATGCGGTTTCAAGCATTACGTTGTTGTCCATATTATACATTTCTATTGCGCCTTGTAATACTCGCTGATTGGAAAAACAGGCTTTTTGTCTGGATCTACCCCTGCTTCTTCCTGAACCAGTAGGTTGGGCCATAGCAGCTAAAACTGCTATTATGGCTATAACAATTATTAACTCCAATAAACTGAAACCATTTTTGTTTTTTAACATATTTATATTATTCCGAATTTTGATTTATTTATATTGTAATATTAGAACATAAATATAGCTAGCATTATTTAATATGTTTCTTTTAGATTTTCCCATGAGAATTATTGCTGTTAGTTGCTTTTTCCAAATTTAGTAAATAGTTTTTTTTCTCTAATCCCGCGGCGTATCCGGTTAAATTCCCGTTTGTTGCTATAACTCTGTGACATGGAACTATGATAGATATCGGGTTGTGCCCTACAGCACCCCCAACAGCCTGAGCTGACATTCTTGTATAATTGCTTTCTTTTGCAACAATACATGCAATTTCTTTGTATGTAATGGTTTTACCGTAAGGAATATTAAGAAGTATTTGCCAAACTTTTTTTCTAAAATCTGTGCCAACCATTTTTATTTTTGGGGTAAAATCAGGCTGTTTACCGCTAAAATAAATGTCTAGCCAGTTAAAGGTTTCTTCGAAAATGGGAATTTTCTTTTCTTTATAGGTTTCAGATAAATTTTCTGCAAAATACTTTTGTTTTTCAAACCATAGACCAGTTAAGCTTATGCCGTCACTAGCCAGCATAATATTGCCTAGTGGTGATTTATAAAAAATTATATAATTCATTTCTGGTTTTTCTCTTTTTATTTGAAATAAGAACAAAAAATATAATGAAATAAAAGCATTATCAGAAGATATTTTATCATAAATCTTTTATTCTTTTTTTTATTTTATAGACTTGATTAGTAAATATAAAAAGTGGTATTCAATTTCCCTGTAAAAATAATTTTGGTGAATAAAAAATGGCTATTGGCATTACAATGACTGAAGGGGCTCCTTGGAAGCATATAATACGCTTTACGCTTCCTGTTTTCTTTGGTGCGCTTCTTCAGCAACTGTATAATACCACAGATGCAATTATAGTGGGCAAATGTTCAGGAGAAGCTTCTTTAGCGGCTGTCGGTACAACAGCTACTTTTACTTTCCTGTTTCTTGCAATGGCAGTAGGTTTTTCTGCTGGTAACGGTGTAGTTGTTGCTCAGGCTTATGGCGCAAAAGATGAATCTCAGGTAAGATCCAATGCTTCAACAGGAATACTGCTTTTGCTAGGGATGGGTCTTATTTCGACTATTATAGGAATTTCAGTTTCAAGAACGGCATATACTAATTTTGTGGGTGTGCCACCAGAATTGCTTGAATTGACTCTTGAATACTTTAATATTTGTATGCTGGGCATTGTTTTCCAATTTGGCTACAATATTTTCTCTTCAATATTAAGAGCTGTAGGAGATAGTGCAGCAACACTTTATTTCTTACTGATAACTTCATTTTTAAATATTGGTTTAGATTTGCTTTTTGTTGCTCATTTTAAATGGGGGGTAGCAGGTGCCGCTTGGGCAACCAATATTTCTCAGGCTGTTTCCTTTATAGCCGCATATATGTATATGTGGATAAAGTATCCGGTATTTAGATTTAAGCTTAAAGATTTTACTTGGAATAATAGTCTCGCCTGGCTGACAGTTAAAATGGGTTTTCCAATTGCATTACAACTTTCTATTGTTGCCGTTGGACTTACTTTTATACAAAGAGCAGTTAACTCTTTTGGTAAGGCAATGACCGCTTCTTTTACCGTTGGCCAGCGAATGGAACTCTTCCTGAATTTACCTTTTCATGCCTTTCAGACGACTCTTGCTACTTATGCCGGTCAGAATATTGGTGCCGGAAAGATGGACAGAGTTAAGCTTGGAATGAAACAGGCTCTTTCTATGTCTCTGGCTTCTACTATTTTTATTTCTATAATGGTTTGTGTGTATGATATATCAATTATTCATTTATTCGGTTTAAGCAGTCAGGCAGCTGTTTACTGTAAAGAACATATCAATACTATTGCTTTTACTAATATTATTTTATCCCTTTATGTGCCTGTATTTGGTGTATTTCAGGGAGCAAATCACACTGCATTCCCGACTTTGGTGGCTACATGCGCTTTGACTACCAGAGTTGCTGTCACCTATATTTTTAAAGACAGCCCCTATTTTGGCTATTCAATTATATGGTGGAACAATCTGTTTGGTTTTTCTGTAGGCTGCATAATTACCTGGATATATTATTTCAGCGATCTATGGCAGTTAAACTCACGAATCAAGGTTTGATGCTTTCTATTTATATCTAGCAAGCAAAGTTCTGTACACAATAATCATTCGTTCCAGAATCTGCATTCTTGCATCGTAATCAAAATCTGGGCAATTAGCGCCTCTGGCAGCTACTAAAAAATAACCTCTTGAACATTCAAAATCAAATTCGTAATTATTCCCTCTTAGAAAAGCTTCTCTAAGAGTCTGATTGAAAAGCTTTTTTAAGGTTTTTTCATCTGCGCCGTATAAATTAAATTTACTAGAAAAAGCTTTATCTTCTGGAAATGTAACTCTAATAAACGGATTAGTGTTGAAATCGTTAGCTTTAGAATATAACGTAAAGGAATTGATGTTGTAATAATCTTTGCAGGAAATAATCCACAGAGTGTTTAAAATAACACTACTTCTTCGGCCGTTAGTTCTGTAAGTAAAATCCATGATTCCAAAATTAATCCCATTTCGTTCTCCCATAACTATAGTGGAAAAAGAGGGGTAATGCATGTAGCTATTAAGTAATTGAAAATGATATGGTATTTCTGGAATCTCAGCAGATTGCTCAATAAAACAATAACCGTCTTTTATGGCCTTGTTGAATATAGCATCGTCTCTTTTGTTTTTTTCACGCTGATTCCATAATTTTATAGCGATAATTAACAAATAAAATACTAAGACAAATATAATGTTGAATTCTAGAGAAATGTCACTGCTTGTATGTCTATGATAACTCATATGTTTTCTATTTTCTGTTAAAAACCTTGTTTAATTAATTCACAGGCAATAACTGCGCGAAGTTTAGCTGGAATATCATTTATTGCCAGCACACCAATTGCACCTGAAAGTTTGTTGAACTCTTTGGAAATATATAATTCTTTCCCGCTCATGTCTTTTAATTTCAGTTTGCCATTGTCTGAATAGTATTTAACTCTGGCAATTTCTTTCTCGTTTTTATCTTTAACTTTTACTTTATCTTCAGATTTTTTTATAACAAATGGATTCTTGTTTTCTTCATTATCGCTGATTTTTGCTTTGCCTTCTTTAATTTTAACTTTCCATAAAAGTTTATCGTTTTCGTCTACGAGTTTGAAAGAATTATCTTTAATCTTAACTTCTGCAATAAGAGTTTTTTCGTCTGTTCCAACTAATTCTTTATATTTTCTGGAACCTGGCTTATTCATTCTTGCTTTCATTATAAAAGCTTGGCCGTCGAGATTTACTTCTATTGTTTCGTGGTCGCTGTGTTCTTTTACAACAAGTGCTTCTACTTTGTCATCACCGGTTTTGAACTTATATTTGGCTGTGATGTCGCTGTTTGCACTCGAAGTAGTATTATTAACTGCTGCATTATTTGCTGGTGAAGAGGTATTTGCTTCTGCCACTGGAGCAGGGGTGGGGGCAGAAGTTGGATTGGCAGGCTGTGATTGCTCTGCCTTAGGTGATGAATCTAGTAAACTACCATCTAGTAAATTTTCTGCAAAAACTGAGTTTGTTATAGAAAACAGCATTGCAATTATTATAAAAATATGAAAAAAACTATGTTTATTCATAAAAGAAAACCTTTCAAATCTAAGATTTATTGTTTGTATTCTATCTTTAAAATAGCTTATTTGTCAAAGTAAATGGTTAAGGGTAGTCGTAAAAACTTAATTAGCTTTAGAAGCTGGTTAAAGTAAAAAACTACTCTAGCTAAAGCCAATCCCCTTATCTCTAATCTCTTATCTATAAATTTTATTGTCTACACATTGCCTTTACCCCCTTTATTAAAGGGGGATTAAGGGGGATTTTTAAACAATTAGTGTAAACTATTATTGAATCAAAACCTAGTTTCTCTACAATCCCCTTATATGCTAGAATATGATTTATGATACCTCTTAAATTTTCTAAAAAATATTCTGAATCTTTTGCAAAACCTCTCTTAAAAGCAATAAAGAACTATAAAATGATAGTATCTGGGCAAAGAGTGGCTGTCGGTCTTTCTGGCGGCAAAGATAGTATTACTTTACTTTATTTGCTAGCATGGCTGAAACGTTACTCACATCTTGATTTTGAACTCTTTGCTATTCATATTAATACTTTTGGAAACCACGACAATCAGCTATTAGAAAACCTTTGCAAAGATTTAGGCATTCAATTGTTTTCAGATAATCTTCAAAGACCAGATGACTTGCCGTCAAAATCTATCTGCTCTGCTTGTGCAAGATTAAAACGTGGAGCAATGCGTGAAATATGCAATAGAGAAAAAATATCAGCCTTGGCTTTAGGTCACCATGCTACAGATGCTGCTGAAACACTTTTAATGAACATGCTTATAAACAAAAAACTCGGTAGCTTTTGCCCTGTAGTTCAAATACCCGATTCAAAAGTGAAAATAATAAGACCGATGATTTATCTCACAGAAAAGCGAATTATTGCTTTGCATAAAGAGTTTGAACTTCCAACTTCTGAAAGAAAATGCCCATACGAAGATAAAAATCAAAGAAAAGACTATAAAACAGCCTTGCAGCAGTTGTCGGAGAGTTTATCTATTCCAGATGCTGAATTAAATATTGTTTCAGCTCTGGAAAATCTTGATGAAGCCAACCTTTATAAGAATGTAAGAGCGTAGAGCAACAGAGCACAGAGCTGAAGAGCGGACATCTAGACGCGAGACCTCTATTCTCCGCACAAGGCTCGTTCCCTCAAAGACTATCCGAAGTTACAAATTTACAGAGACCGCGGAGGAGAATAAGGTCGAACAAGCAACTGTTCGCTTATAAGAGAATTGAGAATTGGAAATAGTTCTAGTTGTTCTAATTGTTCGAGTCGTTCAAATTGTTAAAACAAACAAAACAATTCGAACTATTTGAACAATTCGAACAATTCTAACAATTCGAACAACTCAAACAGTTATACCACAAGCGACGTCAGTCGCCGTCCCACAGATTGCGACAGCAATAGTCCCACAGCGCAGCGTCTCACACTGACTGTATAGCACAGACTTTCGATTGCTAAAACAATCCTCTTATGCTCTATTGCTCTGTTGCTCTATTCTCTTGACTCAAAGCTTATTAGCATTATAAAATACTCTTATATTACAAAACTAGTTTGCTCGACAAACATAGGAGAGAAGCCATGCTATCAGCTTATATTATGCCGCACGCACCAATTGCCAGACCCGAGGTAGGGAAGGGTAGAGAAAAAGAAATACAGGCTACTTTAGACTCGTATCGCAAAGCATCTAAAATGATTGCTGAAGATGCCCCAGAGACAATAGTGGTGATTTCTCCTCATTCCATTGTTTATAGTGATGCTTTTTATATTGCTGCTGGTAACCGTTGGAAAGGCGATTTGGCACAATTTGGAGCACCAGATGTTGCCTTAGACTACGAAAATGATACTGAGCTTGCAAAAGAGGTTATACAACTCTGTAAGGAAAAAGGCATACCCACAGTTTATGATGAACGCGGCAGTGTAAGACCAGACCATGGGTCCGTTGTTCCTCTTGCTTTTATTAATGAAGTTTATAAGAATTTTAAAATTTTAAGAATATCTCCTAGCTTTTTATCTGATGCTACTTTGGTAGAAATGGGAAGCATAATAGAACGGGCAGCAGCTCATCTTGGAAGAAAAATTACTTTTCTTGCCAGTGGAGATCTGTCTCACAGATTAAAAGAAGATGGTCCTTATGGTTTTGCTAAAGAAGGCCCAGTTTTTGATAAAAAAGTAACTGAAGCTATGAAAGAATGTGATTTCAAGGCATTTCAAAGCTTCGATGCCGGTTTTTTAGAATGCGCTGCGGAATGCGGCCTGCCTGGCTTTATCATGATGTCAGGTGCATTGGAAAACTATAAGGTTGAATCAGAATTTCTGTCTTATGAGGGGCCATTCGGTGTTGGTTATGCAGTCTGTGCTTTCAAGATTCACGACCATTATATTAGACTAGCAAAAAAGTCTTTGGAATACTATATTAAAAACGGTAAAAAGCTTGTTCTTACTGCTGAAGAAAAATTAGAGCTTCCTGATGCAATGAATAATAGTAAAGCTGGCTGCTTTGTTTCCCTTAAAAAACATGGGGATTTAAGAGGTTGCATAGGCACTATTTACCCTACACAAAGTTCTATTGCTGAAGAAATAATAAATATGGCTATTCAGGCAGGAACCAGAGACCCAAGATTTTATCCTGTTAAGGAATCTGAGCTAGCAGACTTGGTTTATGATGTTGATGTTCTCTATACTCCTGAACCAGCAACAAAAGAACAGCTTGATGTAAAAAAATACGGTGTTATAGTTTCCGCAAATATGAAGCGTGGTCTTTTGCTGCCAAATTTGGAAGGTGTTGATACTGTTGATTATCAGCTTGCTATTGCTTGTCAGAAAGCTGGAATAAGAAGCGGCGAAGACTATGAAATAGAAAGATTCCTTGTGGAGCGACACGAATGATTTGTAATAACTGTCCGCACAAATGCGATATAAAAGATGATTTTCATGGAATATGCAAAAGCCGTGCTGTAAAAGACGGCAAAATTGTCAGCCTCAATTATGGACAAGTTACTTCAATAGCCATAGACCCTATTGAAAAAAAGCCTCTGAAGCATTTTATGCCCGGAAGTTATATTCTTTCTGCTGGTTTTGGGGGTTGCAGTATGCGCTGCCCCTGGTGCCAGAACGATAGTATTTCAAGAGGCGAAACCAATAGTATTTTTATAAGCCCTGAAGAGCTTGTCAAAAAAGCTTTGATGATTCGCGATAACATAGGAATAGCCTATACATACAATGAACCACTGATTAGCCTTGAATTTGTTAAAGAAACTGCAGAGTTGGCTCATAAACATGATTTGAAGAATGTTCTTGTTACAAACGGCATGGTTACCGAAGAGGCTTTTGCAGAGGTTATTCCATTTATAGATGCTTTAAATGTTGATTTGAAAACTATTAATTCTGATAAATACAGGTCTATAGGTGGAAATCTTGATGCTGTTCTTAAGACTATAGAAACCTCTGATAAAAGTGCACATGTTGAAGTAACTACTTTGATTGTTCCGGGCTTCAATGATAATGAAGATGAAATGAAAGAGCTTGCAAAAACTCTTGCTTCTATCAATAAAGATATTGTTTTGCATGTAACTCGCTTTTTCCCTGCTGGTGAAATGAAAAATGCAAGACCTACACCAGTTCAAGATGTATATTACATGGCTGATGTTGCTCGCCATTTTCTGAATTACGTCTATGAAGGAAATGTGTGAGGCTGATTAATTTAGATATAAGATTTAAGATATAAGGCCAAAGATTTTTCGTTTTCACCTTTCTAATCTCTAAAAATATATTGTTTTTGTATGTGGTCTTGGTATAGAATATTAGCGAAAAATTTGTTGTGCACATCATTTATAAGAATATTGGAAGATAAGACATGAATTCACACTCAAATCCATTAATGCAAAGAGAAGGATTACCTAAATTCGATCAGATAAAGGCTGAAGATTTTGTCCCGGCAGTCAGAGCTGTTTTCACAAAGACGGAAAACGTTTTAAAAGATGTTGAAGAACATTCTGAACCTACCTGGGATTCTTTAATAAAGCCATTTGACGAAACAGACCTTGATTGGGAATATACTTGGAGCGTTCTTAATCATCTAAAATCTGTAAAAAACTCAGCTGAATTGCGTAAAGCTTATGATGAGCTTATGCCGGAATGCATCAGCCTTTCTTTGAAAATGTCTCAAAGCAAGCCGAGATACAGCCGTTTAATTGCTCTTCGCGACAGCAAGGCTTTTGGGAAGTTCAACGATGCCAAGAAGCGAATCATAGAATCTCTTATCCGCTCTGCTGAAAAAAGCGGTATTGCCTTAGAAGGCGAAAAGAAAGAACGCTTCAATGCAATAGTTAAGAGAATGACAGAAATCTCTAACAAGTTTTCTAACAATTTGTTAGACTCTACCAAAGCTTTTGGCCTTGTTATAACAGATAAAGCAGATACTGAAGGCTGGCCTGAAATGCTGAGAATCCTTTCAGCTGTTTCTTATGCAAGAAAGAATAATACCAGACCAAGCCCGCAGAACGGTCCTTGGCTTATTACTCTTGATGGTCCAAGTTATCTTCCTTTTATGCAGCATTGCCGCAATAGAGACCTTCGTTTCAAAGTTTATGATGCTTATGTAACAAGAGCTTCATCAGGTGAATTTGATAATTCAGGATTAATCGTTGAATTACTAAAGCTTCGCAAAGAACAGGCTCAGCTTCTAGGTTATAAAAATTACGCTGAAATGAGTTTAAGCAGTAAAATGGCTCAAAACATTGAAAATGTGAAAAAAATGATTGATGAGCTTGAAACTGCTTCTAAGCCATTTGCCGCAAAAGAACAGGAAGATTTAATCAAATTTGCTCATGAAAACGGTTTTGAAGGTGAATTAATGCCTTGGGATACCCATTTCTGGGCTGAAAGACAGAGAGAAAAACTGTTCTCATTTACAGAATCTCAAATTAGACCATATTTCCCTTTGCCAAGAGTTCTTGATTCTTTGTTTAAGCTTTGCAATAAGCTTTATGGAATTACAATCAGAAAGTCTGAATACTCTAAGATTCCTAGATGGCACGAAGATGTTATGTTCTTCAATATTTTTGATGAACAGGACAACATGATTGCTCATTTCTATCTCGATCCATATTCTCGCCCATCAGAAAAACGCGGTGGCGCTTGGATGAACACTTGTAGAAACAGACGAATTTTCAAAGGAAAAGTCGTAAGACCAGTTATCTATGTTATTTGTAATGGCACTCCAGCTATGGATAATCAGCCTTCTTTAATGAGCTTTTATGAAGTTAATACACTTTTCCATGAATTCGGTCATGCCCTTCAGGGAATGTTGACCACTATTGACGAAGCCGATGCTTCAGGCGTTTCTAACGTAGAATGGGATGCTGTTGAACTAGCCAGTCAGTTTATGGAAAACTGGTGCTTAAACCGTGAAACCTTTTTCGGCATGGCTAAGCACTATAAAACAGGAGAAACTATTCCTGTAGAATTCTATGAAAAGATTAAGCAGTCAGAAAGATACAGAGCTGCTTATGCAATGCTCAGACAGCTTTCATTTGCTAAAATAGATCTATATTTGCATAGTGATTATGATGTAGACGGCAAAGAAACTCCATTTGAAGCCTTCGAAAAAATCAACAACGAAACTTGTCCAACAAAGCTCTACAAGAATGACAGATTCTTATGTTCATTTTCTCATATCTTTGCTGGTGGCTATAGTGCTGGTTACTACAGCTATAAATGGGCTGAAGTATTGAGTGCTGATGCTTTCGCAGCATTTGAAGAAGCTGGCTTAGATAATGATGAAAAGATGGTGGAAATAGGAAGACGTTTCCGTGATACTGTTCTTGCACTTGGCGGTAGTAAACATCCTGCTGAAGTCTATAGAATGTTCAGAGGCAGAGACGCTACTACAGCGGCATTGTTGCGCCATACTCTTGGAATAGGCGAAAACAAAGTATAATTCTAATTAATTGATAGCAAAAAAAGAGCTTCGATGGTTAAAAAAACTATCGAGGCTTTTTTTATAAAAAGATTTTGCTAATACTAATAAGATAGTATAATAACAGAATAGATTATCATTCGTTATTGGAGAAAGTGCTATGAAGTGTGAATATCGCAAAATTACAGATAAAGGCGTTAAGCTTGAAAATATTGGTGGTAGAGAATTCTTAACCATTGAACCAAAGGTTCTGACAGACTTAGCTGAAACAGCTTTTCATGATTTAGAGTTTTATTTAAGAGCAGAACACCTTGATGAATGGGGTAAAATTGTAGACGACAAGAATGCGTCTGATAATGAACGCTTCGTTTGCAGCAGTCTTATAAAGAATGCAATAATTGCTTCAGAAGGCAAGCTGCCTCTTTGTCAGGATACAGGCACCGCTACTATTTTTGCTTGGCGTGGTGAAAGAGTTTTAACTGGCGGAGACGATGAAAAACTTTTGACTGATGGTATTGCAGCCGCTTGGAAAAACAACTGTCTGAGATATTCACAAAATGCACCAATAACAATGTTTGAAGAAAAGAACACTGGCAACAACATGCCGCCTCAGATTGATATTTCTTTTGCTAAAGGCGATGAATACCGCTTTATGTTTATGGCAAAGGGTGGTGGCTCTGCTAATAAAACCGTAATGGTTCAGGCTTCAAAAGCTATTCTTAACGAAAAATCCCTAGAAGAATTTTTAAGAGAAAAAATTAAAGGTTTGGGTGTTGCTGCCTGCCCGCCATATACTTTAGTTGTAGTTGTTGGTGGAACATCACCAGAATTGAATTTAAAGACCATGAAACTAGCTTCAACCGGCTGGTATGATGAACTTCCTACTAAAGGTGACGGCTTAGGTAATCCATTCAGAGACTTGGAATGGGAAAAACGTGTCATGAAAATAGCTGAAGAAACAGGGTGGGGGGCTCAGTTTGGCGGCCATCATATGGCTTTGAATGCTAGAGTTATTCGTATGGCTCGTCATGGCGGTTCTTGCCCTATATCTGTTGGAGTTTCCTGTAGTGCCCACAGAAACCTTGCTGCTGTAATCAACAAAGATGGTGTATTCCTTGAAGTAACAGATAAGAATCCTTCAAGATTGTTGAACAAGTGCTTAGAAGGTGGTGTAAAGGCCGATCGAATTGATTTGGATAAGCCTATGTCTGAAATATTAGCTCAGCTTGGTGAGCACATGGCTGGAGATATGGTTCTTTTGAACGGCACATTGATAGTAGCAAGAGATATGGCTCATGCCCGTATTCATGATATGGTTGAATCTGGTCAGCCTGTCCCCGAATATTTTAAAAATCATCCTGTTTATTATGCTGGTCCAGCTCGAACTCCTGCTGGTTATGCCATCGGAAGCTTTGGACCTACAACGGCACAGCGCATGGATGGATATATGGACTACTTCATGAGCCGAGGTGCTTCAATGGTAACTTTGGCAAAGGGCAACCGAGCAGATGCAGTTATAAAAGCCTGCAAAACTTATGGTGGATTTTATCTTGGAACTATAGGCGGTGCTGCAGCTTTGATTGCCGCTGAAAACATAAAAAAATCTGAAGTTATAGATTTCCCTGAATTTGGAATGGAAGCAGTTCACCGAATCGAAGTTAAGGATATGCCTGCGTTTATTATATACGATAATAAAGGTCGCAGCCTGTATTGAATTGTAAGATATAAGATATAAGATTCAAGATTCAAGATTTAAGATTTAAGAATTAAGAATTGATGATTGAGAGCTTAGATCAACAAAGTGTGGTAGTTGTTGGAAGAGCTGGAAGTGTTGGAAGAGTCTGAAGGGTTGGTAATATAAAATATCTGCCCCCGCGTAGAGGCTGTCTAAAACCTAGTTTTTAGACAGCCTCTGTGAAAGGGGGATGTCATGCACATAGTGCATGATTGGAGGTTTTTTTTACTTACAAGTTACAAGAAATCTTGTGACTCCATCCTTAGTCTTGTTTCTCAATTGTTGTCTAAAATTTATACAACTACTACCACGGGCAACGTCAGTTGCCGTCTCACAAGTTGCTTTGCAACTGTCCCACAGAGGCTATAGCCTCGTACCACCTACCACCCACCACCAATCACCAATCACCAATTACTCAATTCTCAGCTCTCCTGCTCTCCTGCTCTCATTTCTCAATTCTCAATTCTCAATTCCTACCACCTACCACCAATTTCTCATAAATCTTTACACTTTTGTTTAAAGTGATTAGTTTCTTTTGTCGATAAAACCATATATACCGTTTTAAGGAGAATATTTGGTTTTATGGCAGACATCCTGAATGAAGCTGTAATCATGTATAACGAAAAATTGTTGGAACATGACCAGCTTACTGCCGGAAAAGAAGGCGGAAGGCTTTCTTCCATAATCAAACAGCTTCAGTTGAATAACCTTTGGGAAGGAATTGCTCAAGAAGCTGATATTGCTCCGATGAAACGTTTGCGTGATATTCACGACGCCAATTTTTTAAATGATCTCCACAAACGTGCTTATTCAGGTCTTGATAAGCTTGATTCAAAAACTCCACTAATAAAAGAATCTTTTGAAATCGCAAGATTTGGTGCTGGCGGAGTTCTGGATGCAGTAGACAAGATTATGAGCGGTGAAGCCAAAAGAGCATTCTGTTTGACAGCAATGCCGGGACACCATTCAGGCATAACTACAACAGGTTATGGCAGCCTGGTAAACCCAATGGCCGCAGGAGCTCATTATTTAACTAAAAAATATGGAATGAAAAAGGTCGTGATACTTGATCTCGACGCTGAACACGGCAGCGGCACGCAGGAAATCTTTTATCATAGAAAAGATGTTCTGACTGTTTCCATTCATGAATACCCAGGAATGACTGGTACTGGTCATTACGAAGAAATGGGTGGAAAAGGTGCTTTAGGTTATAACCTTAATATTCCTTTTGTGTCCGGCTACGGCGACAGGGAATATAGAGTCTGCCTTAAAGAAATTGTTGAGAAGATTCTAAATCAGTTTTTGCCAGAGTTTATTATTGTAGGCTTTGGCACTAACGTATTAAATGACGACCCCGCTTCACATTTAATTGTCAGCGAAGCAGGGTTGTTGAATATTTTTCAGCTTGTAATGGATTTATCTGAAAAATTTTGCGGCGGAAAACTAATTTCCGTGCTTGAAGGCGGTACTCCTGGCAATTTAATGGCAAAAGCAACTTCACAACATGTAAGATTAATTGTTAATAAAATTGCAGGACCTGTCGATAAGGTGAAAAAAGAAGAATTGATATCATACGCAGATTGGTATGGTTACGCTAAGCTTCTAAAAGCTCAATTCAAAAAAATTTGGAAATTATAATTTTATTTAAAGACCTGGAGGTCGAAGATGAAATGCTTTAATTACTTACGAGCTAAGGATCCGGTTCTTGCAGCTATTATTTCTATGGGAATGATTATGTCTGCTCAAGCAATCG
Organism: uncultured bacterium; assembly: GCA_900317935.1. Lineage (GTDB taxonomy): Bacteria > Muiribacteriota > Ozemobacteria > Ozemobacterales > Ozemobacteraceae > RUG334. The sequence continues at coordinate 9,320 of ONIU01000047.1, read as the reverse complement.
CCAATGCTCAGTATAACGATTGGGAAGAGGTTGGTCCTGAGGCTCTGTCTGCTCAGCAGCAGTTAATGTCAGCTCCTCCGCAGATAGCAGCGAAGGCTTCTGGACAAGTGAATTACAGACCTCCAGTAGCAGTCCCGACTGTGGCTACTGCTAAGGCTAAGAACACAGATATTCAGAATGAATACGTTGTTCAGGCTGGTGATACTTTGCCCAAAATCGCTATGAAGGTTTATGGCGATCCTAATCGTTGGCAGGATTTAATGGTTCTTAATAATATTGACAATGGTAACAGAATTTTCGTTGGTCAGAAGTTGATTACTGTTGCCAGTAGCAATGTTATATCTGAAGATGCACCTGATGTTGAAGAACATGAAGTAGCAGAAATGCCAGAAGATTCAGAATCAGCAGATGCTAGCTATTATAGCAATGTTAGCAGCGATGGAACCTATACTGTTAAAAAAGGTGATACACTTGGCAAAATTGCTAAGGCTTGCCTAGGTTCAACTTCTAAATGGCAGAAAATTGCTAAGGCTAATCCAAATATTAATCCTAACAGATTAAAAGTTGGCGATGTATTAGTAATTCCAGGTGCTGTTAAAGAAAGTAAATCTGTTTACTCTGATAATTCTTATAGTGCTTCTGCACCATCTCTTAATATTAATCAGACTGCTGAAAGAGACGTATCTGCTCAGCCATGGCAGATGGCTGCAGCTGCACAGCCTACCGCTCCTGTAAATAATATGGGGAATGCAGGATACAACCAATACGGGTATAATCAAGTTGAAGCTCCTACAGTTGTAAGCGATCCTTCTTTTGATCCAAATACAGCTCCATTAGTTGCTCCGCCTCCGCCACCCCCAGGAATGTATTCTTCTGCTCCATCATATTCAGCTCCTCCTTCAGCTCCTTCTTACAGCAGTAGCACTATGGCTCCACCACCAATGCCAACTACTGCTCCAGAAGTTCCATATATTGCTCCATCAGCACCTACTTCACAGCCGGTTTCTATGAGTGCTGATCCTGTAGCCGTTAGCACTAGAGATTTGTATAGAGAAGAAAAATATCGTTTGCCAGATGAATTAAAGGCAACTGATTTTGATCCATACTTCACTAACATTAATGGTTATAGAGGTTTATTCAATACTGAATGTGCTTTGATTCCATATTTGCCAACTTGGAATATTGGTTTCAGCTTTAAATATGAAGATTTAAAATATCTTGGCGGCGAAAAGAATATTATTGATGGCTATAGAACATTCAGCAACCTTCATTTGAATTATACTGGTCATAAATTCTTCGCTGGCGTAACTGTTCCATTCCAGACATGGGAAGAAAAGCCCAATGGCGGCGGTCCAGAATCAAAACTTGATGGTATGCATGACCCAAGCGTAAAAATGGGTTATCAGGTTTGGAAGAATCTTGACGGAACTCATGCTGTAACACTTCATGTTGAAGGAAAGTTTGCTGGTGGCAATTACCACAGACCAATACTTGGAACCGGTTTAAAGACCAAAGTCGATTCTAGAATGGGTCCTGCAGGTGCTACCAATGGTTCTTGGGTTGAATTTGGCGGCGCTTATTCTGGAGTATTGAACGATAGATGGAATAGCCATATTAACTTTGGTATAGCTAACAATTCTTCTGATGATATTACAAAATTCATTATCAGAGGTGGAACAGATTATCGTGTTACTCACAATTTCTCACTGGTTGGTGAAATTGAATTTGATAGCTATGAAGCTCCAACAAATATTTACGGACCAGATGGCACCAATGCTGAACTTACTCTTGGTATGACATTCTTTAATGATTCTTGGCAGGGCAACATTGGTTTCCCAATCACTGTTAAACAGGATTGGGGCACTCAGAGCTCATTTGGTGTAATTGCAAGTCTCAACCATCGTTGGGATTGATATAAATATTAGTTAAAAAACTGCCTTCCGAAAAGAAGGCAGTTTTTTTTTGTAAAAGTGTAAAGATTTGTTAATCCTGCTTTTTAATTGTGTACACAAAAAATTAAAAAATAATTGTTTTTACCCCTTGTGGGATTCAATTTTTCGTGATATAAATAAATAAGTATCAAGTAACCTTACCATATATAAAAATTAGGTAAGGAATTTTTCGCTCAATAAGTATATAGTAATTAGTAAGGAGCATGGAATGCGCAAGTCACTGTCTTTAGTCGCTCTCGCAATGTTGTCACTCGTAGCTGTGTCTACACCTATTAATGCTGCTCAGCAAAAAGATTTTTCTGAAAAGCTCAATGCAATCGAAGATGCTAAGCTTCGCAGAACTTTAAGCAACAGTATAGCTATTGGTTTAATTACCACTGACGAAGAATTGCAGAATGCAATTTCTCAGTCTATAGATGCTAGAGAAGAAGATGCTTATCTTTCTTTGAGCACTAGCACTACTAAGAGGAAAAAACCAAATAACGGTAATAACCAGAATGGTAATAAACCAAACGGTAATAAGCCTAACAACAATGGCGGCAATTCCAATCTCGCTGCTAAGATTACTGCTCTCACAAAGAACCTTAAAACATTAGACCAGGCTGCTTCTGTAAAAGTTCAAAAGAACGAAGGAAGTAAATACGAAAACAGATTGTTCAAAGACATTTCTGGTAAAATACCTGCTTCTTATGATGCTTGTGTAAAGCTTTGTGATCTTTTTGATCCTCATACCAACACTCCTGAAATGAATAAACATGGCAAGGCCATTAAAGATTTCTTCTATTCAATTCAGAATGACCCCTGCATCAAAGAAGCACTCAAAGTAACAAATACTTCTATTGATGATATGATTAATAACTGGTTTGGTGTTGGTGCTGGTTTTGAACACGTTATTGCTGGCGAAATCAAAGGTACAAAAGTTTCTGGTTACCATTGGTGGTATAGATATTACACCGATGAACGCAAAGGTCATACTGAATATATTAATTCAGTAGAAGCCATCGGCAATCCAAGAATGTATACTGGTAGCTTTAACTGGGATCCAGACGGAAACGGTCCACTTCCCAATGCTAAGAAACCAAAGGGAGGTTTCACTCTTCAGCATTCTCCAATGGCAATTCTTGCTCTTGGTCATATAGCAATCGAAACCTGCCGTGCTAACGGAACTATTCCTGGTTCATTAGCTTTCAAGGCTGACATCAATGGTGAAACATTCACATGGCAGCTCTATACAATGGGTGGAACAATTCGTTCTCTCTATCCAATGGCTAATAGAGAATAATTTTAAAGCTTAAAAAATACCCTGAGTGTCTAAAAGGCAGTCAGGGTATTTTTTTTGCCAATAATTTTTTATTAAAAAAATATAGAATTATTTAAAATAACCTTTTACAATGCATAAGATTATGATAATTTATTATTATTAAAAAAGGATTCGAGGATTATAATGAATCGTTCTCCGTATGAATCTATAAGTAGTAATGACGATTCAATATGGCATGAAGCGCTAGATGCTCTTCTTACTGAGCATAGCGAGAGGTCTTGCCACGCAATTGTTTCTGCATTAAGTGATCAGTCTTGGCGTAAAAGAGAGACTGTTGCTAAATCTTTACTTGATTGGGGCGACGGTCTTTCTAGCATTTTAGAACGTTACGTATCAGAAGAAAACATAGACCAATATTACTGGATTCTATATATTTTAGGTCATATAGGTGATGAAAAATCTATAGCTATTTTAAAGAGAGGACTTCAGAATAAAGACCCTGAGTTACGAAGTTATGCTGTCAGAGGCTTAGGGTTTATTAAGAAAATTGAAAATGCTCGTTTTCTATACCCTATGCTGAATGATACAAACTGGTCAATAAGAAAACTAGCCTTTGAACAATTGCTATCTTTTAAAGAATTAATATTAGACGATTTAAGAAAAATTATAACTACGCCTTCCAAAATACCAAATCATAGTGTAATTGCTTTATTTGTAAAAATAGGGCAGGATTCTGTTTTGCCTGAAATAAGCAATTTCTATAAAACAGGAAACTTTGCTCTCAGATTTTCAATTTTAAATTCATTAGGTGAATTGGGAACTTCTAGAGCTATTGATTATCTTATCGCAGGCTTGGCTGATCATTCCTGGGCTATTAGAAAACTTGCTGCAGAACAGCTAACCAAATTGGGTACCAGAGCTTTCGATCAGCTTTCCGCTAGTTTTAGCCGTGTTGATTCCCTGATAAGATATGATATTATCAATATAATTGTTAGTCTTCTTACAGAAAAATCTTTACCATTATTAAAAAAGCTCTTGCTTTCTCCTGATCAGGAATTAAAAATGATGGTAATAGAAAATCTGGTAAAATTAAAATCTGATGCAGCCGTAATAGAAATCATTAATTGTATGGCAAGTCCAGACCGTATCGTTTCTGATTTTGCTGCAGATTCTCTGTCTAAAAAACATAATCTTAATCTGGAACTTCTTTTAAAGATTTTAAATACCGAAGATGAAAATCTCCGTTTCCAGGTCATTAGAGTTATTGGTTCTATTGGTGGTTTAGCATTTATTCCTATTATTAGAATTCTTGAAAGTGGAAATAAACAGGAAAAGCTTTTCTTATTAGGTGTTTTACAGAAGATTTCTCCCGATCCGAAAGTTATCGATATGTTGATTAAACTTTTGGGTGACGAAAACTGGCCAATAAGAAATGCTTCTGCTAACTGTCTTGTTAACTACGGTGAAGCATCAGTAACATCAATTGTAAAAGTATTGAATGACCCATCAGAAGATATTAGATTCTGGGCAAGAAAATCTTTGATAATGATTGGTCCAAAGGCTGTTAAGGTTCTTATAGACATTATGGAAAATGGAACCGAACCTGGTCTTTTGCCTCACATTGTTTCTGCATTGCTTTCTATGAATAATCCTGAAGCAGTTCCGGCAGTAATTAAGTTCTTAGAAGATAATGATGAATACAGAATCGAATCTGTTTTCTCTTCTGTTCCTGCAATTACTTCTAAAGATGTAGTTAATACTATTCTTAATCTTTTGACTCATCCGGATGAAAAGGTTGCTAGATGGTTATCTCATCTACTCAAGAAGGCAGATGATCCAACTTTGCATCGTACTGTTTTTCTTGGTTTTAGCCATTCTAACGAAATGGTCAGATTCTATGTTTCCGAAGCTGTTGCAGCATGGGATTTCTTGTCTGAAAGTGATTTAAAGGTTATTTGCCGTCAGTTGCAAGTAGAAAAGAGTCTTAAAAATCTTCATTCTTTAGTTTCCTGTCTGGCCAAGCACCCGTCACCTGTTTCTGTCTCTTCAGTAGAGGAATTCTTGCAGCATTGTCCGCCTTCTACTATGTTAGATTTGATTCTTGAAGCCTCTAGTCATGATTCTCCTGCTTTTGCAGAAATGCTTAAGAAGATTCTAAATTCAAGATCAGATTTGATAACTCTCGAAGATTGCGATAAAGTCGGTAAGATTTTGGGTAATCTTTATAAATCCAATCCAGAAGGGCTTATTAAGGGCTTGCAGTCTAGCAGTAAAGCTTACAGACTTTGCTGTGTTGTTGCATTAGATTCAATAGAAGATAGAAAAGTTGCCTTTGATATTATGGATAATGTTCTTGAAAATGAAGAACCAGATATTCTTAAGCGTATTGTTAAGGTATTGGCAAAATTCTTCTTCTATGATGATTTCCGTCTAAAGGGTGCTTTAACTGATTTCTTCCTCAGTGTTGGCAAACTTATAACTGAACCTCTTACAGAATATATTCAGACTCTCGAAAATGAAATAGATAAGAAATCTCTTGTTGATATGATTGAAAGTGTTGGTGGAACTGTTTCTGCTGATGCTCTTCTCAGTAAAGGTCAGCATAAAGTTATGCTTTCAGACAATCATCTTGATGAAGTTCTTGAAAAACGCAGAATGGCTCTTGAAGAACTTGAAAAGTATGATGAACTCATTAAGGAAAGTCATACTAAAGAATTGTCTATTATGTTTACAGATGTTAAGGGCTTCACCGCTTTCAGTTCTAAGGCATCTCTCTCTGAAGTAATGTCTATGATGAAACAGCACGATGAAATTCTGCAACCTGTATTCCAGAAATATGGTGGTGAACCTCTTAAGAAAATCGGTGATGCTTTCCTTGTTGTATTTGAAGAACATAATAATGCACTGCTAGCAGGTATGGAAATTCAGAGAAAGCTTGTTGAATATAACAATACCGCACCACAGGAAAGAAAACTGGCAGTTAGAATAACTATTAATACAGGTTCTGTAATCAGAACAGAAAATGACGTAATGGGTGACCCGGTCAATTTGGCTTCTAGACTTGAAGGAATTACTGATGCCTTTGAAATTCTTATTTCAGAATTTACTTATAATAAAATAGATAAGAACATTTTTGAACTCGAAGATAATGGTGCTCATCAATTCAAGGGTATAAGCAGACCTATCAATACATACAAAGTTAAATGGTCGTGATATTTATGAATGAATGTTTTGCAGTAGTATATAAGGAATAACTATGATAGAAGAAATTTTATTAAGTCTTCAAGATAAGCTTAGAAGTGGTGATTACTTAGACAATGATGGTGCTTTGGATAAGCTTGCTTCATTGTTGCAGTCTCAAAGCTCTGATAAACAAAGAAAAATTATTGCAAATACTTTGCCTATTGCCTTGTGCAGTAAACATGAAAATATTCAGAAAAAGACTGTTCAAGTAGTTATAAATTACCCAACAATTCTCAAAGATATTCTTCCTTCATTAACTATTTCACAAGATACTACAGTTCGTTTCTGGGCATATTTTATTTCGATAGAATTGGGTTTTATCAAACAGGATGCTTTGTTGGATCTTTTGAATAGTCACGAAAGTGATGAAATCAGAAGAATAGCTATAGATGCTCTTGCCAAAAAGCCTGATAAACATATAATAATTGCTTTTCTAGATAAGATCAGTGACCCGAGCTGGATAGTAAAAAAGCAGGTTAAGAAGGCATTAATAGCACAGGGTGATAGTGTTTACGGTGTAATACAGGAGTATTTTCAGACATGTTCCAGTGCTCAAAAATATGAATGTATTAAGATTATTCCATTAGTGCTCAGGGAAAAGGCTTTTACTCTTTTCCAAAGAATGCTTGAATCAGATGTTAAAGGGGTTTTTAAGCCTTATATCTGTGCAGGCTTTGGCGAAATTCATAATGAATACTCTTTAAAGATTCTTCTTGCTTTACTTGATGATGAGTCTCTCATTGTAAGACAGGAAGCTATTAAAGCATTAGTAACCTGGGGTAAAGATGTTACAAATGGAGCTTTGGCTATATTCCCAACTGCTAGTAAAGAAACCAGATTAAGTATAATGCAGTTGTTGGGAAAAGTTCTAGGTCTAGATGTAATTAAATTTTTTAACGAATATTTTGGGGCTATGACCCAGGATAATAAATACCTGTTACTTACGGCTCTTGGTGAAGTTAGAGACCCGAAGGTAATTCCTGAATTGTTGCCGTTCTTAAAAGACGATTCTATTTTTATTGCTGATTATACTAAGAATATACTTATTAAATTAGGCGTTCATGCTGTTGATCCATTATTAGCCTGCCTTGATTCTGAAGATGATAATCTCACAATTCAGGTTTTGCAAGTCTTGGGTGCCATTGGTTCTAAAGAAGCACTGCGCCCGTTGCTCTTTCTGATAGATAATTCAAAGAAAACTCTTGTAAGAACCTGTGCTATTGAAGCTATCTCTAAACTTCAGAAATTTGATTTAATTGCTGGTCTGCTTCTTATCAAACTTGATGATAAAGATATATCAATAAGACACACAATAGTAGAAAATCTTTCAAAACACCCTCGAAAAGCTTTTCTCAAGGACCTTGTCATGAGTTGTTTTGACAAGAATTCTGATGTTGCCTGGTGGTCTAGAGAAATATTTAAGCGCAGAGACTATGCTGGAGTTTCAAGTCTTTTAAAGTTATATGACAGTGCAACAGACTATGAGAGAGACAGAATCATAGCTCTTGTATCTAAACTCAATAATGACCAGTTAGATGCTATATTACAAAAAAGTGAAATAGTTTTTGATTCTCTCAAGTCTGAAAACGTAGAAACAAAAGTTTTGCGACGCAAATATGCAAAAGAAAATATTACAGATATGAAGGAACTCCTTTATTATTTGCAGGAAGAAGGGGGGTCTGACCTTCATCTGTCTATCGGGGTTCCTCCAAGCATAAGAATTCATGGCGAGCTAGTTAGAACAACTTTTGAAATTATTACTCCAGAAAAAAGCAGATTCTTGCTGTTCTCTCTGATGAATGACCATCAGAAAAAAGAATTCAATGAAAAAATGGAATTGGACTTTTCATATGATATACCAGACTGTGCCAGATTCCGTGCTAATGTATTTATGCAGAAAAACGGCATGGCTGGGGTATTCAGAATTATTCCGAATACTGTCCCCTCATTCAATGAATTAGGTATGGATACTTCAATTCTTGAAAAACTTTGCAATAATAAATCTGGTTTAATTCTTGTTACTGGTGCTACTGGTTCAGGTAAATCTACTACTTTGGCTTCAATGATAGATTATATCAACAGAACAAGATATGACCATATTATAACTATTGAAGACCCAATAGAATTTGTTCATCAACACAAAAGAAGCGTTATTACTCAGCGTGAACTAGGATCTAATACCATTTCATTTACTAATGCTCTGCGATCAGCTTTGCGTGAAGACCCAGACGTTATACTCGTTGGTGAAATGCGTGATAACGAAACTATGAAACTTGCTATTGCAGCTTCTGAAACAGGTCACCTTGTTTTCTCCACATTGCATACTAATTCGGCTTACGAATCAATAAACCGTATTGTTGGTTCTTTCCCAGGCGATGTTCAGCAGACTATACGTATGCAACTCTCAGCCAGCATAAGGGGAGTAATATCTCAAAGACTTATCCCAGCATATATGGCTTCAGGCCGTGTAATGGCTTATGAAGTTTTAATGGGTTCTACTTCTGTTAAGAGATGTATTAAAGAAGATAAGACAGACCAGATTATTTCAATGATGCAGACCAGCCGCGGCGAAGGTATGATTACTATGGATCAGTGTCTTGAAGATTTGGTTGTTCAGAAGCGTATTACATACGATGATGGCTTTAAGAACGCTGCTGACAAGAAAGAATTCCAGAAACGTCTTGAAAGCAGAGTTGGTAAAGCTAACGCTGGAGATTTCGGTATAAAGCCATTGCCTCCTGAAGAACAAGATAAAGCTGCTAATAATAAGCAGCAGATGAAAAGATAAGTTTTTAAAGCGAGCAGACCGACAATCCTTGAATCTTTAGAAGAGACTGGTTATAGGTTAATAAAGAATTGGCTCC
>ONIU01000049.1 GCA_900317935.1 uncultured bacterium | reverse complement strand
ACAGCAGAATGATCTATCCCAAATAATTTGCCGCTAGGAGATAATGCAGAAAGTCTTTTTAATGTCATTCCTCCCCCGCAGCCTATATCAAGAATAGTAAAACCATCTTTTATTTCAAAGAAATCCAAAGCCCAACCAGTAACTTCGTAATGACTTTGATTCATACGTTCAAGCATTTGTTTACCAGCTTCACCTGTTGGGTTGCCTGGATTTCCATTAATTGTAATTGTCTTTTGATCTGTTGTATTGCTCATTATAATTTCCATGAATTCTAATTCTTGTATTAATATATATTTAGTCTCTAATAACGAGTTTATCATAGTTTTTTTTATATAAAAAGACATTTTTAAACTGAAAAATTACTACCATATTATTGATATACTTTAGATATTTAATCTGATATATTATTTTATATTCACTCTGTTGAGGGAAATAATGTCTTTAGATAATAAAAAAAAGTCTCGAAGCTTAACTGTAATTTTTATAGAAACATTTATTGTTTTCATTATAACAAGTATTTTGACAAGTATGGCTACGCCCAATTTCCCTGCCCCAAGAGCTTCAATCAGACAAAAAGCATGTTATTCTAACATTAGAATATTGTATGGCGCTATAGAGATGTATAACTTGGACCACAAAGATACTTTTAATGAATTAAATGATAAAACGTTAAGCTATCTTTATGATATATTGTGATTATCATGGAGATATCGGCAATAAAAAACCGGACAATATGGATGATAATTTTGAAAGCGAACTAAGGCTTAAAGCCCAAACCCAAAAGGCCTTAGCCTTAATCACACCAGCTTTGATTTTATCTAGTCTATTTTTCCTACAAGCTATAATTTTTAATTAATATCCACAACAATAGTATGCTGATTAGTATAAGAAACCTGCCCTGCTCCTCCGTTTGGAATACGTTTAACATTATTTACATCTGTATAGTCAACCGGAACCTTGCTGCTGTTTTTTGCAAAAGAGTTCAAAGCTGCTAATTTTGCACCAGTGATTATATCCTCTTCTGTAATTGTACCTTCATTTTTTTTCAATATTACATGTGCACCTGGCACATCATTGGCGTGAAACCAAATATCGCCTTTTTTACCAATTTTAAAAGTTATTTGGTCATTCTGCTTAGCATTATGCCCCACATAATATTTACAGCCATTTTCCTCAAAAGATGGCTTAATAATTATCTTCGCGTTTTTCGAATTTTTATTTTTATTAATATTTTCTTTATTTTTAAGTTTTCTAATTGTTTTCGTATTCTCTTCTATATGAAGCCAGCTTTCGTTTTCTGCGTTTTCAGCTAGCCATATTTGCTCTTCAAACCATTTTATATCTGATTGTAAACTAATAATTCTTTTTTCAACTTCCACAACCCCTCGTTTACACTTTTTACATAAGTTATAATATTTTTTTGCATTAGCAGCAGGAGTTTTTTCTGGTTCCAATTCAATTTTAACCATTTCACCAGTATTCCAATCCTCTGCTTCTAGACAAATAGAACCAGGTTTTATTCTATATAAATTAGCAGTTATTAAATCACCTAATATTTGGTATTTTTCAGCCCCTTCATATTTTTCCTTTAATTTAAATTGTTCGTTAAGAAGCTGCTTTTTTTGTTTCAATAATCTATTTAATTGAGATAAAATGTTTTTCTTTTCCTGCTCTAATCTTCTAGGTCCAACTAAAGAATCCTCTATATAATTCATTGCATCATTTACATTTTCAAACTCTTCAAGCTCAGAATCGGCAGCGTGCTTTAGTTTATAAGAAGAAACAGCAGATACCTTTGTACCCTTTTTATACAAATAAGCTTTTGAATTAAGACTTTCGGCTAAAATATCTTTAAATACTTTTAAACGATTTTCGTTAGTATCAATTGATTCTTTGAGCCTAAATTCTATTTCCTTTGTTAAGATTGGAGAAACAAAACCGATTTTATTTGTCCATTCACTACTGACAGAAGAAAATGCTTCGAGCAATTCATTATTATCGGCTTTATTGGGATTTATTAATTTATAGGAATCAGGCAAGCGATATGTTTCGCCAACAAGATTATTAGAAGTTCTAGATACTCTGTCTAAAATTTTAAAATCGGAATCACAAAAGAAAATATCTGAAATCCTTCCAGTAAACTCGCAAAAAATATAATAATCACTTCTATTTCCAAAGAATTCATCTATAAGAACGAAATGTAGTCTTACTACTCTGTCAAATTCTCCAGAATCCTCGTTCCCTGCTAATTTTATATCAGCTAATTTTGAGTTAATAATAACACGATTTAAACTTCTAACAATCAACGAGTTTTTTTCCACATCGTCACAGTGCTCAGAAAGCCATATTCCTTGGCTAGGTGCATCTAGGCATAATGACAAATCTTCAATTCCATAAGCTGTTTTTAATCTTAAAAAAATAGAACGACCAGAACGATCATAAGCTCTAATAACAATCGGATTTCTGCTTAATTTTTCAGATAAATATTTAATCTGTGATTTTAAAGTTAAGTAATCCATATTTATTTTAAAACAATACTAATAAATACAATTATTAACAAATAGATTTATATGTTCCAAACAGGCTTTGATTTCAGGCGTTTGCGGCAAGATAAGAGAAATTAATTCTAATGTTTGAGTTTGTTTTAATTTAATAAAAGTAGAGCGATAATTAATTCCATATAGCCAGCAAAGCTGAATTAGACACACATCTGTTCCTGATTTTACATCAGAATACAGTGCCTGTGTATTATTCATTAATTTTTCGACTATAACAGGATTAGCTTCTCCTATAGGTAAATTCCATAACAAATCCTGATGATTTTCTAAACTATTTGTTTTGATTGCCTCTGTAAGCATATAAAAAATATCTAGCTTATCTGCATCTCTTGTCAGATTAGTAAAGCGCTTTGACTCTTCAGCCAAGTCTTTGGGAAATTCTAATCCATTATGATAATGCACAGCATCAAGTAGAATTTTAGAGTCTGATTCAGCAATTCCCTCAAATAATTTATTATCATTTATTACATCAAAACCACGCTGACCATGATTTACAGATTTTAAGTCGGAAAAAGTCTTGAATTCTTTATATTGGGAAAAACGGCCAATATCGTGATATAAACCGCAAAGTTCTGCTAGTAAGCAATCTTCTTCTGACCAATTTTCATTTTTGGCAATAAATAGCGCATCTGCTGTAACACCTTTAATATGTTTTAGTTTTTCTTCAAGCAGCTTGCAAAAATGGCCATCAGATTCTCTGAAACCATTTACATAATCAAAAAACCTGATAAAAAGTTTTTCATGTTCATTTTTATTCATAATTAGTTATTATATCATTAATTCCTTAACAAATCATCAATTATTATGTTTTTTGTTATATTGATGATAAATTATTAAATTCACATTTTACTTGAAAAACAAATAAATAAAGTATTATATATTTACTATGAAGATAAAGCACCCATTTGAAGCTGTTTATAATAAAGATTCCAAAATATTAATACTTGGGTCTTTCCCATCTGTAAAATCAAGAGAACAAAAGTTCTTTTACGGTCATCCACAAAACAGGTTTTGGAAAGTTATATCAGAAATCTTTAAAGAGAATGTACCCCAAAATATTAAAGAGAAAAAAACTTTTTTACTAAAAAACAAAATAGCATTATGGGATGTTATTGCTAACTGCGAAATAGAGGGCTCTTCTGATTCATCAATAACTAATGCTGTTCCTAATGACTTATCACCTATTTTTAAATGTGCAAAGATAGAAAAAGTTTATTGTAACGGTACAAAGTCATTTGAATTATATCAAAAGTATATATTTCCCAAAAATAATATTAAGGCCGAAAAACTGCCTTCTACAAGCCCAGCCAATGCAGCCTGGACATTAGAAAAACTCATAAAAGAATGGAAATCAAAAATATTTAAACAAAAATAATACATTAAAATCAAAAATAAAAAGTGTAATGGTTTATTTATATAAAAATATGTTAAAATACTTCCACAATAAGCGGAGGCAAAAAAAATGAATAAATACCTGGAAGCAGAAAAATGGATATTAGATAGAGGTACCCACAAAGGGCCCTACAGCTTAGATAAAATAGAATACTTACTTGAAGAACTTAATGCACCTCAAAGAGAATACGCTTGTATTCTAATCGGCGGAACCAATGGCAAAGGTTCTGTTACGGCAATTACAGAATCTATTCTTTTGCATTGCCAGGATTACCAGATAGGAAGCTACACCTCTCCGCATTTACTTAGCCTGAAAGAACGAATTAAAATACAAGGTGAACCTGTTTCGGAAAAGCTTATTATCAATGGCGTTAAAGAGTTAAAAGAAATAACCAAGGTTATGGATAAAGAATCATCATTAGGTGCACCCGCATTTTTTGAAATCATGACAGCTCTTGGTTTCTGGTCTTTTAGGGAATCAGATATAGATATAGCTCTAGTAGAAGTAGGTTTAGGTGGCAGATTTGATTCTACCAATGCCTGTGAGCCAGAAATTTCTGTAATAACTAATATAGGAACTGATCACCAGCAATATTTAGGTGATACAAAAGAAAAAATAGCTCATGAAAAGCTTGGAATAATACGTAAAAACCGACCTCTTCTAACTACAGAAAAAGACCCGGCTATACTAGAAATATTCAAAAAAGAGTGTGAAGAAAAAAAAGCTAAACTAGTTGCTATAAAAGCTAATTATGGTTTTGAATTAATAGAAAGCACAAAAGAAGGTCATAAAATCAAGCTCCCCTTTGCAGAAGAAGCAATTTTCTTCCCAATGCCAGGTGCACATCAATTAGAAAATTTAAGCCTTGTAATGGCAATTATTGAACAAATGCGCAAAAACGGATTCGAAATTCCAGATGAAGCAATAACTGAAGGAATTAAAGCAGCCCATTGGCCTGGACGACTTCAATGGATAAAAGGTGAACCAGATATTCTATTAGATGGTGCACACAACAATGAAGGTCTTGAAACCCTAGAAAACTTCTTGAAAACATTTCAAAGCAGTGAACCGTTAAATATAATATTTGGAGCACTAAAAGATAAGCCTTTTGCAGATATGGCAAAACGCTTGGAACCATTTGGAAAGAATCTTTGCTTTGTTCCGCCAACTTGCCCAAGATGCCCTTCTAAAGATGATTTTGATAAATCTGAAATATCTCAAAAATGGCAATGGTTTGATAATTTTAAATCGGCATTAGAACATTGCAAGCTCGATAAAAGTCATAAAATTCTTGTTTGTGGTTCGCTTTATTTAATCTCTGACGCCTTAGCATCATTGAATAAACCAACTGATTAATAAAAGAACTACACCCGTGAATGGCAAAGGTAAAAAAGGAGTAGATAAATCATGTTTCAGCCAGGTCTTGAAAAGTTTTTTACCGATAACTCTTTTAACAATAAAAAAACAAATGTGGCGATAGTTTCAAATTACACTGGCCGAGATAGAAACGGCATACACATAGTAAACAGAATTGCCAATGATTCTCGTTTTATACTAAAAAGAGTTTTCAGCCCAGAACACGGTTTTGGTTCTAATGAACCAGATGGTGAACATGTTGCCAATTCAAGAATAAGTGAATTAAATATTGAAATAATAAGTCTTTATGGAACAAATAAAAAACCTTCTTCTGAGATGCTTAAAGACATAGATTTGCTTGTTTTTGACATTCAAGATGTGGGAGTACGCTTCTACACATATATATCAACTCTTAGAAATATCTTAGAAGCCGCTAACGAAGTTCATCTACCTGTTGCCGTCTTAGACAGGCCAAATTTTATTGGCAGATTAATAGAAGGGCCTGCCTTAGAAGAAGGTTTTGAATCATTTGTCGGGCACCTGCCTATTCCTCTAAGATATGGTTTAACTCCAGGCGAATTGGCTATTTGGATAAAAAAACACTATAAATTAACCAATGATATAATAGTTTACAAGTGCACAGATTATTCATCTTCAATGCTGTTTAAAGACCTTGATTTTCCATGGTTTAAGCCCTCACCGAGTATGCCTGACATTAAGACAGCGATGCTATATCCAGGAACCTGTTTTTTTGAAGGTACAGAATTATCTGAAGGTCGTGGTACCGATGCACCATTTAGAAATATCGGTGCCCCATGGGTTAACGCAAATCTTTGGTTAGAAGCATTAAAGCCACTATTACCTAAATATGTTGAGGCTTCTACTATTGTATTTAATCCCACATTCAGCAAATGTGAAAAACAAGACTGCAACGGAATCCACCTAGAAATGACGACAGACCAACCTCAGTCAGTTGTAGAAGTAGGAGTTGCCCTACTCTATTCTTTAATGCAGACACATCCAGATAAAGTAGTTTTTACAGGCCGACCCAGTCTAACAAAACCATTTATTGATTATTTAGCTGGAACCGACAAATTAAGATTAAGGCTGTTAGCAGGCAAAACCCCAAAAGAAATAATGGCATCTTTCCCGCCTGTTAATTTCAAAACAGAATTATTATATAAATAAAAGGAATAAGCCGAAACACTTATCTCTTTGATAAGTATTCTTTTTCTTTTATTATCCAGTTAATCCCTTTTGCAACCCTCATGGCAGTGTCTGCAAAATGACCGCCTGGATTCATTTCTAGAATCACTGATTTAATTAATGATTCTTTTTTTAATATACTATGCTGATTTCTAGTATTTATTCCAACAGATGCCATCAATGGATTCTTAGTCCTTTCCTCTTTTCCACCTAAACTTAAATAAACAAGACTTTTTTTCTTTATTCTATTTTTTAAAATAAACTCATCCCAATGAGGGAACCACAATGAGCCAGAACAGCAAACCGCCCCATCAAAAATGTCTGTATTATATATAGCCCACAAAGCAAACAAACCACTTAAGGAATATCCGGTTAAATAAATCTCTTCAGGAGCATTATAAAAACTGTTTATATAAGGAATTATTTTTTCTGTTATCCAATTTAATGTTTGCAAAGCATTGCCATTGAACTCTCTATTATTTGTTTTTTCATGCCATGGAGAAAGATTATTATCCCAATCATTTATTAGGATTTCTACAAAAGTATATTCTAAATTACTATTTATTTGCTCCAAAGCTTCGGTAATTTGACGAGCTCCAATAGGGATAGAAGGCTCGTTTACATAGATAAAAACAGGGGCTTTTTCCCCTTTTGAATGAAAATTACAAATTTTATTATCTATTACTATTTGCTGCATATAACAAGATTATTCTCAATTACTCAAATAAATTCCAGTATCTCGTTCAATAACATTTTTACAGGCATAATCGAACGCCTTTTCTGTGCCCACAATCATTACACTTTCTTTTGCCCTAGTAATTCCAGTATAAACAATCTGGTTAGTTAACACTCGGTGCCCCACCATATTTGGCAAAAGCATTAAGATATAATTGTATTCAGAGCCTTGCGATTTGTGAATAGTTATAGCAAAAGCATTTTCGATCGAATCTATTGGGAAAATTGATAACGGATAAAAAGCATATTCATTATTTTTCTTAACCATCAAGTATTCTACACCGTTACCACCACCAACAACAACGCCAGTATCACCGTTGTATAACTTATACATTTCTTGATTTTTTGTAATAATAAGCTGCTGTCCACAAAAATACCTTTGATTATTTATTCCGTCATTGCGAGCCTCTGAAAGAAGTGTGGCAATATTTAAATTCTTAGAATTTAAATATTGTTTTAAATAATAGTAAACGAAACTATTTACCTTATCTAAACCAGTTAAACTATTCTTCTCTGCGCAAAGAATCTTGGAACGTAAAGACATATTCCAAAGTTTTTCTCTGACCTCCTGTTGTTCTTCATCTGGGGTATCATCCAAAGGATTTACTTTTCCAGCAATAGAACAAATACTTTTATTGTCTTCAAAATAGAAATTATTTATCCATTTTTTTAATAAATCTTCAATTTTATTCTTAAAGGTTTTATAATCTTCATCAAATAAAGAAATAAATCGAACCTGTTTATGTTTTTGCTTCTTTATTTTTACCTCATCTAAATCGTCAATGCGAGTCTTCACAGAAGCCGTGGCAATCCATAAAGATTTATTTATATCATATTGCTCAAAACTAAACTCATAATTAGTATTCTTTCCTAGTTTTCTATCTTGAATATAATCTTTAAGCTCAGCTATTTCAGAACCAACTTTAAACCTCTTAGATTCAATCAATCTAACAACATTATCGGAAGAGTTTAACAAATCACCAAGAACGGCACCAGCATCAACAGAAGGAAGTTGATCAACATCACCTAGAATAAAAACTCTGCCAGTATCAGGAATAGTCTGCAAAAGATTAGCAAACATAGAAATATCTATCATACTTGCTTCATCTATAACAAAAATTGATTCATCTGCAAATTGATTATCTTTATTGTAAGTAAATTTGCCAGACCCTGGATTATACTTTAACAGTCTATGAATAGTATAACTTTCAAGATTTAAAAGTTTTTCCATTATTTCTTTCTCATCTTGATCTGGAGTCAATCTCAACAAAGTATTTTTTAGACTTTCCCCGACTCTGTCTGCAGCTTTACCACTAGGAGCGGTTAAATAAATATTGCTTTTCAAATAATCATTATTGTTTTTAAGCAAAAACCATAAAATAAAGGCAACTACTGTTGTCTTACCAGTTCCAGGTCCACCAGTAACAATTATATTTTCTTTTATACCTTTTGTAACAGCTTCTAATTGTTCTGTATTTAACTCAATTTCTGAATTAGTTATTCTTCTTATTTCTTTTATAATTTCGTCATTGCTTATTCCAGACACTACCCCATCTATATTTTTATTAAATAATCTCTTAAATTTATCTTCAATAATCAGCTTTGCTTCATAATATTTATTTGCATATAAATACTTTATTCCATCATTTTCATCTATTTCAAACAAAGTTTTAGTTAATAAACTTTGTATCAATAAATCATTTATCCCCTTCTCAAAAATCTGTTTATTAACATAATTATTATCTTCTAAATCAATATTTTGTAATACATTATATTTATCTTGTGACTTAGCCTGAACAACCAAACCACTCCATTTTTTATTCCACTTTTCTAATAATTTATCTGCATCTAATGGAATTCTTGTATTTCCATCTTCTAACAGAGAAAAATATATATACAATACTTTTTGAGCATCATCACTGAGTTCTGGAGCTAATGATTTTACTAAATGTTTCATTATTTTTTCGTAAATAGGGGAAACAGCTTTCATACTAGAAAGCAATTTATAAAATTCATCTATTTTTATAATTTGTTCTTGTTCTTTTTCTTTTTCGTTTTCCATCTTCCGCTCCAGTAAAAAAGATCTGCCCCCACGCAGGTGGGGCTGCCGTCAAGGATGGCGGCGTGCAAGCGAACCACAGGATGTGAGTGAATCGCTGAAGTGGTTCCGCAGGAACCGAAAGGGGTCTTTTCCCTTCTCCCTATACCCTACTCCCTAAGCTCTTTTAAGAGCTTTCTGTAGCTTTCTTCTAAAGCTTTATAACTCTTCCATGTCTGAGCATAAATTCCATTATAACAGTCAGATTTACAGCCTCTTACAAAAGCATAATAAATACCACCGAAATGCTGCTTAAATATTTCTTCTTCACTTAGACCTGAATAGAATTGCTTTAACCACTTAATTAACAGATAGGAATAAAGCACTCTTTGAATAGTGTAATCTTCTGCCACCTTTTCAGCTAAAGCCTCTCCATCAGAATAGCTTTCTTCACTCATATAGTCAGATTTCCAGTCTAATATTGAATAATAATCGATGCCATTTTCTTTTCTGACAAAGAGTAAATCAATAAACCCCTTACAAAGATTCTTTAATGTTTTAGCCTCTAAGCCATCCATTCCAAATAAAAATTCCATTTCTGCTTTTCTTGCATTCTCTGGTAATGATTTTAATTTAAAAGTTTTCTCGTTAATAACTTTACTTCCATGAATAACTGGCAAATCAGCGTTAAGAGTATTCCATACAATTTTGATACTCTTTTCGACCCAATTTTTATTCGTCTTTATTGGTAAGGACTGTTTTTCAAAGCATTCAATAATCAGATTATTTAATTCTGGATTATCATAAATATCTTTTTCTTTATATTTACCGAAATTTTCAAAGCGAATTAATTCAAATATTTCATGAATTGCGTTTCCAAGTCTGGCTCCTTTTGGATAATTATCAGTTGAGTCATTTTCATTCTTGATATTTGAATAGTAATTGGAGCAGGCTTTTATAATATTTTCCGGGTTATCAATACTTTTAAATTTATCTAATATATAACTTTCATTTTCATTTAAATTATCATCTAATGAATCATCTTTATCTAAACGTCCAAAATCTTCTGAAATAGCTGTTTCTTCTAACGAAGAAGATTCCTGAGCAGTAGAAAATGATTCATATTTCCCTTTTAAATTTGAAGAAATTGAAGAATAAGACATCTGATAAGTTTTTAGATTAGGCAAAGAAGTCTGAAGATCTTTTATCTGATTTTCTGCATCTTCTTTCGTTGAAGAGCTTATTTCTTCTTTTTTATTTTTATCAATATAATCTTTAACAATTTCATTTAAATTTAGTTTGATTTCGTAAGAATATCCAGTCTTTTGGCCTACAACCCAATTGTCATCTTTATTTCTCACTAGTTTATTCCGTATTTCTAATTCATTTAGAATTTTAATGCTTTCAATTCTAGAGGTTAGAAAAGAAAAAGGGCCTTTACCTTTCCAAGCCATATTATTTCTCGAAGAAAAATCTGGAATAATTAAAATATATTTTGCCCTAGTATAAGCAACATATATAAGTCTTCTCCATTCTTTAAAATCTTCAATTTTTTTAGATTCAGTATCGTATCCTAAGTATTTTTTCTTATCTTTACAATAAACAAATGGCTTGCTCAGATTTTTGGGATAATTTGAGAGACTTCCAACCATTACAACAATTGGAAATTCTAAACCTTTCGAAGAATGAATAGTCATAATCCTTACAGCATCTAAATCATTTGCATTCTCTATCAAATCGTCTTCTGATTCTGTTCCTTCCGTTTTAGAAACCAAACCATTCAAATGCTTAATCATTTCCTCGATACTTACCTTATGATTAAATAAATAATCAAAAATATAATTACCAATTTGACAAATTTTAATAAAACTTTCAGAAAGTAAATTACTACTAAGATATTTATCTATTTCTGTATCTTCAAATATTCTTTCTTTTAATTCTGCCCAACGTCTTCTCTCTGCTAGTTTTTTCCATTCAAGAATATAACTCATTGGCTTTTTTGTTGGATTAACCAAATCTTCACAATCAACTTCTTCTAATACTTTTCTAAAAAAATCCGTTAAAAGTGCTCGATTTAATGTTTTTCTATTATAAGAAGCAAAATCTGGTATATCTAGTAACCTCAAAAGAGCAATCCATTCTTTACATTCTTTGCCATCAAACAACGTTTTATCTTTATATCTATAGAAAGGAATACCTGCCTTTCTCATTTCATCTTCAATATATGGCATTTCTTTTCTTGCTCTAGCCAAAACAGCAAAATCAGAAAATTTAACTGATCTCATTTGTTTTTCGTTTTTATCATATATTTGTAAAGCTGTTTTACCATTTTCATCATTTTTTAAACATTCAACCATTTTTGAAACAGCATATTTGGCATATTCTAGTTCGTCAGATGGCTCCGCCAACCAAATCGGTTCAATTTCATTACCATTCAAAAATGCCTTTTTATTTTTACTTTCAACATCGTTCTTAGGAAAACTCGACTCATTAAAAACAATTTCACTATTCCCAAAGAAACAATCTTCATTTTTTATTATCTCAACTCTCTTATTTGAACCTCTACCTTTTTCTTTTTTTATATATATTTTTTCATCAAATAAGGCATTACAAGCATTAACCATAGCCTCAGAAGAACGATAATTAGTAGACAATCTTCTTCCATTTCCAATTTCATCTATTGCTTTTTTATAAACATCTATTTCAGCGCCTTGAAAAGAAAAAATAGACTGTTTAGGATCACCCACAACAATTATATTATTTGTATCACTATCTAAAAATGTATTTTTAAAAATATCCCATTGTTTTTGGTTCGTATCTTGAAACTCATCAATAATCGCATATTTATAAATTTCCCTTAGTCTCTCAACTAACCTATTTTTATATACATCATCACGAACTTCTGAAAGTGACGTGGTAATCCCATGGTTTTTACCACATATATATTCATGCACTAAATTAATCATATCTGCAAAAGAAATTAAATTATTATTCTTTTTATAATTCTGCCATTCATCAATCAACTCTTTAAAATGCTCAAAAACAAATTTATCAATCGGTGATATATCGTTATTAAGATTATTATCATCATCTATTTCTGCAAAGCGATTAAACTCATTGATGGTATTAATAAACTGAGTTTTTAAAACAGAATAATCACAATCATTATCTAATAAAGCCTGAAAATCCTTATTATTTTTCCATTTATCACGAATAAATTTATCAACTAAGCTGTCGATATTATTATCGTTAACTTGTTGAAGATTTAAAGAGGATTTTGTTTCGTAAGCATAATATTTTAAAACATTTTGACAAAATGAATGAATAGTAAAAATCTGAGCATTTCCTACTTCCTGCAAAGCTTTGGTAAATATTGAATTATTTGGTTCTTTTTCTAAGCAGCTAATTATTTTTTTTCTAATACGGTCACGAAGCTCACCAGTCGCTTTTTCGGTAAAAGTGACTATTAAAATTTTAGATAGGGGAATACTATTTTTAAGCATTTTTTCAACAAGCAATTCTATAGTATAGGTCTTGCCTGTTCCAGCAGATGCTTCTATATAAAGGTTTTCACCTATACAAAAATCATTTATATCAAATTCTTTTAATTCAATCATTTCTTTTCACCCGTAATTATATCTCTCAATTCTTTGGAAAATAATTCTAAGTGATTTTTCTTTTCTTCATCCCATTTTTCTACAAAAGTATCTTCACTAAAACCACAAACTTCTTTTACATCAAACATATTTTTAGAAGAGAAAAATCGCCACGGATTACCTCGTTCTCCTTTAAATTTATTCAAATAAGTATGATAATCTAATTTTTCTTCCTTAAACAATTCAATAGGTAAAACCTTACAATATTTATTATCAAACATTTGTTTATATATTTTATTAAAAAATGAACTTGCTTCACAATAATTACAATTAATAGAAACTGATTCAGACTCATCATTAGGATTAAATAAATCTATATAAACATCATTAGGAGAACCACTATTTACTATATATAATAAAGCCAAAATATAAGAATTCATATATGAGTTTGAATAAAAACCGCTATTAACTAAATCAATTATATGAACTTCACCATCTTTTTTTGCAATAATTTTAGCATCTCCGCTAAGAGTCCAGAAATAACCTTTATCATCAAATTTAAATTTATGAGATAATTCTTCAGAGCAAAAAATGTAATTATCGTCAAATTTAGATTTAATATTATTCACAAAACCAATAACATTAATTAACAAATCTTTTAATGTCTTAACTCCAAAGCAATCTCTAGGGAAATACAATGATAGTTTATTTATAAAAGAATTCAAAAGAGTTGTATTTTCTTGTGTATATTTATTTAAATCTTCTACTAATTTTTCAACAGTATTAATATTTTGTTTCAAACAATGAAAAACAAGTTCATTTCTTAATTTACTATTATCTAAATTATCAAATTCAATCGGTTCAAATTCTATTTTTTCAGCATCTTCCTCATCTTCGGAAGATAAAACTCTTTCTACTCTAGCTTTAAATGGTTCTGTCAAAAAAGACCTTAATTGATAAACAGTCACTCGTTCCGGATAAGTATCTTTAGATGCGCCCCCAAAGTTTGAAAAACTGTTGGGGGAGCTGGCGAGCGGCAGCGAGACTGAGGGGGTCTTCCCAATATTATCATTACCCATCATCATTTCAAAAGTTTCTTTATTCCTCAAAGCACTTTGTGTAAACAATTCTTTCCAGTCTCTATTTTCAGCATTTAAAGACTTTTCAATTTCTAGATTTTTACCTAGTTTACTTAAATATCTGAGAATATCATCAATAACAGAAGATGGATAAAAGTCTTCATCTTTTTGCAAATCTTTATTCACATAGCTTATATAAATGGCTTCTTTAACGTTTAATAATTGATTTAAAAAAGCATTTTTATCTTTTTCAGAATTTAGTTCATCAGAATCAATAGGCTTTTCATATCTTAAATCTAAGGAATTTTTATAATCTTTTCTTGGAAAAGCTTTTTCATCTATCCCTAACAAAAACATAAACTTAGAAGGAATTACACGATTTGGAACGAAATTCATAAAAGTAATTCCATTAACAAATAAATTACCAGTGTTATATTTTGCTTTACTAGAAGCATTTAATAAAGTTTTAGAAAATATTTTCCAGTAAATAATTTCGGAACCTGCTGCAAATTGCCATTTTAATTCATCTTTTGCTTTGTTTATTTTTTGGAATATGTAGTTTTCGTTTCCTAGCCCACTCGGAACTTTATTCATCAAAAGCCACTTTTCTATTTTGTTAAAAGCATCATCTATACTCGATGATGATCCTTCATCATTTTCTAACCATTCCTCAATATCATCTATGCAATCAATAAAGCGACATACCGACTCATTGTCACTACTTGATATATCAGAAAAAGGTTTAATACGTTCTTCATCAGAAAAAAACAAAGCAGAATTTGATAGTTTTGCTAGTAATAAAGATCTTGCAACTTGAAGCCAGTTCCTCTCTATAGTATTATCTTCAAGTTTTCTATCGCGATAAACATTTAAAGAAGAAATCCAGCCTTCCCAATTGCTGACTTCATCTGAAAGAATACCTCTAGCAGCTTGAACGACAGGATTTCTCACCAAATCAAAAAAATCCGGTCTGCATAAAACTCCTTTTTCCTTTATAGCAAATAGTCGTTTCAAAGCAAGATTTGTTAAGGATTCATTTTCACTTGAATCTACAATAGAGAAAGGAATATGTAAAGCGGCTGTTTTATAAGTAATATCATCTGCTTTTTGAGGAGATTGATTAAATACCTGATATATTACAGAACGATAAGCATCTAGATTTGGTGAAGCAACAATAATATCCTTTATTTGAGCCTTTTTATTAAGTAATAGCTTACAAATATTGGAATGAAGGATTTCAACTTCTCTAAGCCTGGATGGAGCAGATATTACAACTAACGATTCATCGCTTTTATCTTCCATTGCTTGGCTTGAAGAGTCGTTACAATCTATATTATCCTTATTTTCAACAATCGCTCTTTGCAG
This sequence comes from uncultured bacterium, assembly GCA_900317935.1. Taxonomy (GTDB): domain Bacteria; phylum Muiribacteriota; class Ozemobacteria; order Ozemobacterales; family Ozemobacteraceae; genus RUG334. Next base: position 7,375 of record ONIU01000049.1, on the reverse strand, counting down.
TATTTGTAAATAGCCTTCATTATTGTTGATATCTAAATCTCTCCTTACCCCCTTTTTTAAAGGGGAATTAAGGGGGATTTTTAAAAAATCATTTTTGGGTGAGAAATTTCTATTATTATCCAAAATCATAATTTCATCAGCCAATTTCCACCACAACCCAATAGTAGTCTTTCCCTCACCACCCCAATACTTTAAAAGCTCATTATTATTTTCTTTAGTTAAATCGCCAAATGGGTTAGTTAAATATATATTTATATTTAATCTTGAAGACAATTCTTTAATAGCATTTCTGTAAAACAGCTTCATGCTATCAAATCCAAATATGAAAACAGAGTTAAAATTGGTTTTTCCTAAAGCCTCCACTTGAGGGGAGGTGTCAGACGAATGTCTGACGGAGGGGTGACCTAATACTAGCAAATCTTCTTCTGAGCAACCCATCAAATTGTTTCGTTCTTCCGATAATTTCTTCATAAACAACTGCGGCAATGTAATATAATTGCCTAGAATTTCATTATTTGATTTCAGCTTTTCGTTAGCCTGCCTTAAGCAGCCATTTTCAGAAAAAATATCAAAATATATTTTCTTCTGCCATTCTTCTTTTATTTTTGCATTTTCACTATCAAGTTGAAAATAATTTTTATTATTTATCCAAGAATTAATAATTCCGTTATAATTAGAAATATCATTAGGTCTAGAGTATTCATATTCTAAAAAAATACTAGATAGCATTTCAGCTAAATCAAATAATCTGGCATGGTTTAATTCTTCTTCATCATATAAGTAAACTTTTATCTCATCAAATACATTCGCATCGCTTGATTCTTCTAACTTTTTCTCTAAATAAGCAATAATCAAATTTCGTAGAATATCTTGAGTTAATAGTTTGTAATCCTCATTTTCATCAACTAAACATTCAAAAATAAAAGCATCTAGATTTTTTATATTTAAATTAGCCAGAGCAGAATTTTTTTCCAGCCATCTGAATTTAAACCACTGTGCCATCTTAGAATCTGAAAATATAACAATAGGTGGCTCAAAAGGATTTTTCCAAGCCTCCTTGATTTTATCAATCATATTATCAGCTAAGGATTCTAAACTAACATCAGTGTAAATATTCAGCATAAATTCTCCAGATTATTTATTAATCAAATAATTTTCTCAAGCATATAGTCAGGGTCTTCTGCCGCTTTAACCTTATCGTTGGCTTTTATGATTTTTCCCTTTTCGTCAATGAGATAAGTTGTTCTGACAACGCCCATAGAAACCTTACCGTAGTTCTTCTTTTCTTTCCAAACATCGTAAGCTTCGATAACTTTTCGTTCAGGATCAGCAAGAATAGTTATTGTAAGATTCTGTTTTTCCTCAAATTTCTTATGAGAAGCAACACTGTCTTTGCTTACTCCAAGAATTACTACACCCTTTTTCTCAAATTCCTTTTTATTTGCGGAATAACCTACCGCTTGCTTAGTGCAGCCAGAAGTATTGTCTTTGGGGTAAAAATAAAGAATTACCTTTTTCCCTTTATAATCAGAAAGTTTATGGGTTTTACCGTTCTGGTCTTCTAATTCAAAATCAGGTGCCTTAGTTCCTATTTCTAACATATTTTGCTCACCCGCCTTCTTAAATGATTATTCTATTCTACTTGAAATAGATTGTTAATTCAATTTCTATTTTAACATCTTTGTGAACCAATAATCGTAGTAATCTATCATTTTAGAGATACGTGTGAAAAGATTAAAGTAAGAAGATTGTTTTAACTATCCCAAATCTGTGACAAACCCAAAGATCTGCCCCCAAAGCGAAGCTGTTGGGGGAAGTGGCACGTAGTGCCAAAAGGGGTCTTACATAGCCCAAAGTAGCTTTTTAATCGAAACATCTATATTTGCAACATCAACAAAGAAAACTCTGACTGATATATTAATCAGATCTGTATTCAATTCTTTATATTCAATATATTTTTCTATATATTCACGCATTTCAGAATTTAAAGGATATAAAAGCCAAATATTTTCAGCTTTATATTTTTTTGAATAGGCATACATCTGATACATATCGCTTTGAGAGATGCTGTAATTTTTTCTTCTGTCATTATTTAAAACTTTCCATTTGGTATCAAGAACGACGGTTTTATTGCCTTTTTTTATAACTATATCTGGCCTTAAATTAAACATTTTTGGGTCATCAAATAAACATTTAGTATTACCTTCTGCTTGTGTATAAACAGCCCAACCATTTGGGGTAAATACTTCTTCAACCTTCTTAGCCACATAGCTTTCAAAGACTTTATTCATATCGAAAAGCAACGCCCTGTTTTTCCCATCACCAGAGAAATTAGTAAAACTCTTGTTAAATAAAAAAACTTTAACCCACTGAATTATGTTCGCATAACTTAAAGTATTTCTATCTATTTTTACTTTGGAAAGGTCTTTATTATAGTTGAGAGACTCTTCGACCATTTCAAAGTCATTAAGCAGCATCTTAATTTCTTTGGAATTTTCCCAATTTGAGGTTATTCTTTGCAATTTCATAAAAGTTGCTTTAATCAGTTTATTTTCTGGGCGGTTCAGGTTGAACTCGTCATAGGCCATATAAAAGCGTTCTTTGTGGCAGAGGTTATGTTTAAGATGCTGATTTACCAAAAATTTTCCCTTAAAATATGGAACATTATCTTCGATGGTTATATAGGAAGATTTCAGCCCCTGCTTCACAAGATTTTTAACTTCTTCAACAAATAATTTTATGAATATTTCAAGAATACTGAAATCTTTAATATCAATACTAGAATCCGAAAATATCTTAGAAGGGAAATCATCTAGATATTCCAACATTTCTAGAAATACTTCTTTTGTTTTTCTATTGGAATCATCGTCTTTGCCAGACAAATCAACTTTAGGTAATATTTCTATCTGGAAACCACTTTCAAGCTGAATCAATCCAACAAAGTTCTTTACGCTGATTGTGTCATTCGTATGAAATTGAAAACAATTCCTTAAGTCAACCTCTTCACAGTCATCTACATTATCTAGTTCATTTAATTCTTCAGGCTCATATTCTTTAATAAATCTTTCTAAGGCTTCGTAGTTATTATTATTCAGTGAGTAACATTTTTTATTTTTTTCTATTTTCTGTATATTGTTTTTATCGGACTTATATAAATATTCGTATTCTCTTAAAGTTATTAAGTTGTTATTTTCATCAGCCATTTTGTTTTTCCTAATTATTTGATTAAGCCTGTTAGAACTATAACCGTCATTGTGAGCAGTCGTAAGACTGCGTGGCAATCCATGCTCCCCTTTTTAAGGGGAGATGTCACGAAGTGACAGAGAGGTTTTTAATTAATAAACAATTACACATTGCTAATTTCTAATTATCTCAAAATCCCCCTGTCATGCAAAGCATGACATCCCCCTTTCTAAAAGGGGGCATTTTTAGCTTTCTAACAATGTTTTATACATAATTAGCTCTGGTTTGCATCTTCTACTTCATTTTACTTTTCTATTTCGTCCTTTTGATCTTTATTCGATTCATTTGAACCATTGTTATTAGATTCAGGTGGATAAATCTTTGTATATGCTTCTACTTTTTCAAAAGCATTATTGTTTATAGAATATTTCTTTTTATCATTAGGAATTCTAACTTTATCTGTATTCCCTTTAAACAGCTCTTTTTTCTCTATCGATTCATCTATTATAAATTTTTCAACTTTATCCTGATTATCCCCAAGCACCAACTGAATCTTTGAATAATCATCATAGAAATATTCTTGCAACAGCGGAATTATCTTATTCTTAAAGATTTTGCCTAATTCTTGTATAGTCCCATTTTCTATCAAAGGCATGAAGAACGCATGACCTATAGTATGTTCTCTATCATATAATGCTTCAATACGATCATTTATTGTATTAAGCATTGTTTCTAAATTAATATTAGTATTGGTTTTACCATCTTTATCTTTAATTTCAACTTTTCTTAATAACTCTGGTTTAGGCATCATTTCCACAAATTCAAATCTGCGCCTTAATGCAGTATCCATCAAAGCGATTGAACGGTCAGCAGTGTTCATTGTGCCGATGATGTAAAGATTATTCGGAACACCGAATAGTATTTCTTCTTCATTTGTTTTATTTTTAGAATATGGAAGCTTGACTTTTAATTCTTCCTCATTTCCAATTCTCTTACTTTCTTCAATTAAAGTGATTAATTCGCCAAATATTTTAGAGATATTCCCTCTATTGATCTCATCAATAATAAAAACATATTTATTATTATTATCTTTTTCAGCATTTTTACAAAATTCTTTAAAAACACCATTTTCAACGTTATAAATAACGTTTTTATTTTCATCAATCGTTGGTTTTATGCCTTCAATGAAATCTTCATAACCATAAGATTGATGGAAAGTGATAAATTCGATACGACCTTGTTTTTTAAGTTCATCAAACTTGTTTTTTACTGAGTCATAATTAGTTACGATATCTTTATTTTTCTCATCGTATTGAATAACACTGTTATCTATTATTTCCATCGCTTTAATAACAGTATTATAAGTTTTGCCTGTTCCTGGAGGGCCGTATAGAATTTGGTTTAGAGGTTGGGGTTCGACTGGTTTCATTGATTGTTCTCCGTAAGAATTTCCTAACAATCTTTGTATTTCAATAAATATATCATATTTACAATCTTCTTGATCACCATTCTTAACATTATTCAAAAAAGATTTAATTTGATTTTTATTATTAAAATCTATATCTTTTAATTTCTCCCAGATATCACCTGCATTTTTTTTAGTTATTTGAGAAAATTTTTGGGGTTTACATAAAAACATAATAGGAGATAAATTGCTAACTTTTATTCCCTTTTTTTGTCCCTTAGAATTAGTAATATCGTTAAACAATTTTCTAAATTTAGGATCATTTTCTTGATTTGCATTTAGCAAATCTGCAAACTCCCAAAGATTGTCTATTATTTTATTATTATACTCTCCTTGTGATATTAAACTACCACCAGGGAGATCTTTTAACTTAACAATTTTTTCATTATCAGCATTATTATATTTTATTCCCTCTAATACTTTTTCTAATCTTTTATTAATTAAAGAATAACTAATAAAAGTTAATGGATCTATTGAGTTTATCTGCAATATTTTTTCAATATATTTTTGATTATCATTACTATTACTAGAAGTAATCTTCTTAAAAGTTTTGAATAATTCGTATTTATCTTTATAGTAATGATTACATATAAAATTCAATAAATCACTAAAATAATCCCCCCAAGAATTTTTTTCTTCTTGATTTTTAGCTAATTCAGCATCACTAATATTTTTATTATCATCTTCATCTGTTTCTTCCATTTATTTCTCCTTTCTTTAAGAACAATTTCAAATTAAATTATATATAGCTAGATTGCCACGGCTTCGGCTCGCAATGACGAGATGGCAATGACAATCTTTATCAACAATAAGAACATCAAAAACCAACTACCAACAACGCCAAGCATAGCTTGGCTATTTTATACGCTACGCTAAACAGAGTTTACTCTAGTTCGGTCACCCTTTCACTTACGCAATGCTTTGCATTGCTCCCCCTTCAGTCTTTTGCTTCGCAAAATCCAGCTTCCCCGCTTAGCGGGGCAGCATCTTCTGAAAGATGGCTCCAGTTGAAGCGTTTAGACAATCACACAAATCAGACCCAACACCAATAAAACTTAGAAGCGTTAGCCTCAAAAAATCCAATGACATACATTTTTGAACTTTCAACTTTCAACTTTCAGTTCTCAGTTTTCAACTTCCCTCCTCTCTCAATTCTCAATTCTCACCTCTCACCTTACCACCTACCACTTATCACATACCACATACCACATACCACGCTGGCGAAGCCAGCCATTTCTTCCTCCAAGCTTATAAAGCACTCAGACAAGTATAACTTTACAAGTCTATAAAAGCAACGATTCTATTTATATATTCGAGAAAACTTTAATTGCTTAACCAGTTTTTTACAAATGGAAAGTTATTAAGGTTTAGTGTGTCAATACTAAACCTTACTGGGTATTATACCCAGCGTTTTTGCGAAAGCTTGCCTGTTTTAGAAATTTACGAATTAATAAATTGGCAATAAAAAAATTGATTTTTCTGGATTGCCACGCCACCGCAAAGCTTCGCTTTGCAGCCCCCTCAGTCACTTCGTGACAGCTCCCCCACCATTCGTTGGGTAGCTTCTTCGGCTCGTAGTAGAGACTTTAGGACAATCACAATAAGAGCAATAAAAACCAACTACCAACAACGCCAAGCTACGCTTGGCTGTATTCAAATAAACATAGCCATATAAATAGGAATATGTATTATGCCATCTTTTATCATCAAATCTTTTTGATAAAGAATATATTTTTCGCCTAATCTTTTTCCGAATTTATCTATGAATTTACTTAAAGATGAATGACTTCTATAAGCAGAGGACTTAACTTCAACTGGTTGTATTTTTTGATGATTAGAAATCAAAAAATCAATTTCCATAGTATTTTGTCTATTTTGGCTGTCTGATCTTGAGTAGAAAAAAAGCTGGTAGCCTCTGCAACGAAGCATTTGAGCCACAATGTTTTCCATAAGCATACCTTCGTTGACATAAAGTTTATCAAGAAGAATAGATTTATAAAGAGTATTGTCTGCAAACTCATCATCACGGAAAACCTGTGAAACTAACAGCCCAGTATCGCCCATATAGCATTTTTGAGTAGTATGGTCACAACTCATTCCCAGTCCGATAGTAGGGTCTGTAGCATTAAGACAGCGGTTTACAATCATAGATTTACTTAACCATATAAACGCATCTTCATACTCTCTATTTCTTGCTTTTTCTGAAACATCAGCAAGCTTAAATTTTTTTTCTTTTTTGGAAAGTTGCCCAGCAATGTTATCAAAAAGAGAAAATACTTTTTGCTCATCTTTTCCTGCATATTTTCCTATATCTTCTCTATAAAGAGAAAGAATTTGTTTCTTTATTTTATCAACAGCCTCGAAATCTTTTGTCTCAATGTATTTATTTACTGCTTGAGGCATACCTCCTACCAATAAATATTTCCGAAAATCATTCATTATTTTTCGATGTAATTGCTGACCTAATGGCTTTTTCTTTTCAAAACAAGTTTTTAAAAAAGGAATTGTTGAACTATCACCATTTGCTAATAAAAATTCTTCAAAATCTAATGGGAACATTTCGATATGCTCTTCTTCAGATGGAATTAAAATATCTTTTACATTTTTACATAAACTAATAAGAGAACCAGTTTCAATATAATCATATCTTCCGTCTGCAACTAACTGTTTTATAAACTGTCTAGCAATTGGATATAGCTGCACTTCGTCAAAAATAATAAGGCTTTC
>ONIU01000050.1 GCA_900317935.1 uncultured bacterium | reverse complement strand
CTTACAGATGAGCCAGAGTTATTTGACCAACTTGAGGTGTTTTCCAGATAACTAGAATAGTCTGTGCCAGAGGTATTTGTTGTAGTTCCTGTTGTTGTTCCTGTAGTGGTGCCTGTTGTAGTTGTTGCTGCTACAGGGTTATCGTCAGAATTGTTGCCACAACCAGATGTGAGTAATGCAATAAATAACGCTGAGACTAAGAATATTTTTTTGTTGGTCATACATTCTCCTATCATTTATGAATATTATTTAAAATATAAAAAAGAGGATTCAATAAATAATTAGTTTTTACGCATAAGTTTAACTTATTAAAAACTTCTGTCTTTAAAGCAATGTTAACATTCAAGTAATAGCTATAAGAATATAAGCTTTTCTAAGGTTTCATACAAAGCTTCTGGTTCAACAGGCTTAGAAAGATGTGCATTTAATCCTGCCTGCAAGCTTTTCTGAACATCTTCTTCAAAAGCATTGGCAGTCAAAGCGATAATTGGTATTTGTTTTGCATCTTCTCGTTCAAAGGCTCTAATTACTTTTGTAGCCTCTAAACCATCCATTTCGGGCATACGCATATCCATTAATATTGCGCTATAATAACCTGATTCATGGTTTGTGAACATATCTACAGCAATTTTCCCATTTTCTGCAAGTTCTACTTCGATTCCTCTCATAGCAAGAACCATCTTCATAATTTCAGAATTAACAGGCATATCTTCTGCAAGCAACACTCGGCAACCCTTTAAGTCAGCTTTTCGATTAGAATCTTTATTTATTTGATTCGAAGTTTGCTGTTCTGAAAGAGTTGTTTCGCTTGAGTTTTGCTTATTCAAATCCTTATTATCAGCTTTCCTTTCGGAAATACCTAGAGTTATTGCAACTGTAAATGTAGTTCCTTTACCCTTTTCGCTAGTCACTTCAATATTACCGTTCATTAGTCCTACAATGCTCTTGGTGATTGGCATTCCAAGCCCTGTGCTGCCGTATTTGCTTGTAGAAGAAGTATCTTCCTGGCTGAAAGCATCAAAAATATGCGGAAGAAAGTCTTTGCTCATGCCAATGCCAGTATCACTGATAATAAATTTCAGAGAAGCCTTGTTTTCAAATCTTGTGCCTTCTTCAATAATAAAGCTGATCTTCCCATCTTTTGGCGTAAATTTTACTGCATTTCCAAGAATATTGATCAGCACCTGCTTGATTTTCATTCCATCGCCAACATAGAAATCATCAATGTTACCAATAATTTTGTATTCATAATTAATTTCTTTGTCACGGCATTGTTCACTAATCATGGTATTGACCTGGTCTAAGTTTTCAGAAAGAGAGAAATCATCGTTATTAATTGTCATATGACCAGACTCAATACGGCTCATATCAAGAATATCATTTATTATCCCAAGCAAATGCTGAGCAGAATTTTTAATTTTACCCAAATAATCTTTTACTTTGTCTGAGGCAGAATCATCGTTTAAAGCAATATTGTTAAGTCCTATAATAGCATTCATTGGAGTTCTGATTTCATGGCTCATATTGGAAAGGAATGTTGTTTTGGCTTTATTGGCCTTTTCTGCTGTTGCTAGAGCATTCTTCAAAGCTTCTCGACTTTCAGAGAGTTCCTTGCTCTGTATTTGTTCTCTAACTATAGCTTCTTCTAACCCTCTGCGATATTCTTCTTTTTCATCTTCCACTACAAAACTGTGAAGAAGACAGGTTCCTAGCATATAGCCCATAGCATAGAAGGGAAGCAGAGGATAAGCCATTTGTAGCCCGATTAATACTATCATTACAATTCCGAAAAGACCTACTGTCAGATGCCTGCGTTTAATTGAACCATCTGTTTTTGCTGTAATACGCAAAGTGTATATAGAGGTCAGCAAAAACATAAGTATTTGAATAGCCAATGTAATGTGTCGAGCACTGCCAGCGTGATAGTCACCTTTTTCATCAAACCAGAACATTATTGGGTAAAATATATTTACTAAAATTACTATAATTTCCGAAACGAAAAAGAGGTTACCAGCGAGGCGTAGCATTCTTTCGAATATATTTTTTGCTTTCAGGTAGGAAATAACATAACGTGTCCATAGCAATACTGCCGCAGCCATAGCGACAAAATAAACGGTAGTGTCAATAAATTGTAGCCTTGTAAGCTTATATATGTCAAAAAGGCCCCAGAATGCATCGGTGATATAGTAACCTAAAACCCATAAGAGAAAGTAGCGATAATTGCGCTCTGTGTCGGTAGAATCTTTCTTATTGCCAATAAGGAGAAGGTCTCTATTGGTAATAATAAGAAGAATAGATGATATAATTCCGATGATTGAGTAGGTCATGTTGTTAGTGTTATTTAATTACCTTAATTGATGCTTCGTCTTTATACTGTCTTGTTATATTATTATACCTGTGAAATGCTTTATGTTCAATATTTTTGTGGGGAACGAGAAATTGGGGAAATTGAGAAATTTTAGTTTTTATAAGCTGTTAAACAACTTATTTTATATGTCCGGAAGGACATTACATTATTAACCTAGGGTGTCGAAGACACCCTAGGTTTTGCTCTTTCTTATAATTCTCGTCCGGCAGGACGATACTAAAACCAATCCAAAATGTATATACCAAATTTAAAACCGATAAATATGAAGTGAAAAATAAATTAATAATTAGTAGTTAGAAATTTATGTTAGACAAGTGAAATGACGAGCCGTCTACCAAGGGCATTGGCGGCTTTTTCTAACTGGCGAAGGCTTGGGTAGTGTTTTGGATTGGTCAACTTGTCAGCTACTGGCCAAGTGACCCCCATGGCTCTTGCCAAATCGGCAGTGCTCATTCTTGTAGCATCTTTAGCGTTGCGGATAGATAAAGCCGACTGAATATTAGCAGAAGGCATGACTTTGTATTTGGTATCTATATCAGATGCTTCAGGTATTGGCTCATTGTTTTCTAGCCTACATTCAAGAGAGAGATTTAAGACATCGGTTGCCATATAGAAAGCTTCGTCTTCTGTATCTGCTTCAGAATAGGCTTCTGGTAAATCAATAAACTGGATAAGAAAACCGCCTTCTTCAGCTGGGGTAAGTTTGAATGGGTATTTAATATTCATAATAGTTTTAAACCAGTATCCCTTTCTATACTTTTTACAGTTCCTACTTTAAGGTCTTTTGTTCCATGCAAAGGAATTGTTACAGGTGGAAAACCGTCCTTAACATAACGGTAATGGCTACCAGAAACTCTTTTAAGCTGCCAACCGTTCTTTTCTAGAATTTTAATGATTTGTTTTGCATTCATATTATAATTATATCATATTGAGTTATAAATTCATACTATTAAGTTATATTTTATAGCTAAAAAACACTTGTCACCTTGTGACTAAATGTATCTTCTCTTTAAACGACGACAGCATCAATAACTACCAAATACAATAAAAAGACTAAGGTAAATTTAAAGAATAGTTGTATAAAAAAATTGTCTTTGATACTATATAAAAAAGCAAATGAAAGAAATAGAGGAAACCGCAATGTTTAATAACCCAGAAAACACCAACGGCGTAATAAAAGCTCCAGATATCGAACAGTTATTGCCTGCTATAGAATGGATGGCAGACCAGATTCCAGGCGGTTTCTTTATTTATAAAGCATATGATGATTTGGAACTTCTCTATGTTAATCGTGCTCTAATGCGAATATTTGCCTGTAAAACCCTAGAAGAGTTTAAGGAACTCACGGGTTTTACCTTTAAAGGTATCGTGCACCCCGATGATTTCGAAGAAATTCAAAACAAAATAGATGTTCAAATAGACGACCCTGTAAATGAAAATCTTGATTACGTAGAATACCGAATTATTCGAAAAGACGGCGAAGTAAGATGGGTTGATGATTATGGCTATTTAGCAGATCTTCCAGGTTATGGTAATGTGTATTTTGTATTCATTGTAGATATTACAGAAAAGCATAATTTGCAGGAAGAAACACGCAGACGAGTCGACCTTTTCAAGGGCATGATAGACCAGTTTAATTCGTTGGCAGATAACAGCCTGACTGTAGTGCGCATGAACATCACCAAAGGCATTATTGAAGAAGCCAGGGGAAGAGATTTATTCGAAACCGACTACGCAGGGGCTCAGATTTCTGATGGAAAGCAAATTAGATTAGATAATTTTATAGATCCTAAAGACCAAAAGAAGTATGAAGAAATATTTGATTTAAACAATCTTCTAGAAAGATATTACAAAGGCGACGGCCCTGCTTCCTTTGTTGCTTACTGCCGAAGACAATCAGGCAGAGCTTGTTTCGTTAAATTTTCAGGAAGTGCTTTGGTTGACCCAATATCTCACGATGTTATAGCCTTCAGGGTTGAAACCGAATATAACACAGAAAAAGTTACCGAAATCCTCACTGAAAAAGTTTTGGTCAAGCAATACGATATGGTCACTTATATTGTTGGTGACAATTACGGTGTTATTATAGGTGACGTTGAAAATACAGAAAAAGGTAGCATTTTTCCTAAAAAAAGAGATGGAAGCTATTCCCAATACATTAAATTCCAAGTATTGCCTGCTACCAATGGAATTTCACAAAAGGTGAAAGATTTGGATGATGCTTTATCTTTAACTAGAATCGCCAAAGAACTAGAGGATAAAGTTTCCTATTCTGTAGATGTAAACTGTACTATTGAAGGGGAAGTATTCAACAAACGTTTTACTTATTACCTTGTTGATGCTAATTCCAGGTTTTTCATATTGTTAAAATCAGATATAACCGATGTTTTAAAGGAAGAAAAGAAGCGAAACGAACTGCTCTCTGCTGCTTTGCATGAAGCAGAAAGGGCTAATCTAGCTAAAACTTCATTTCTTTCTAATATGAGTCACGAAATAAGAACACCAATGAATGCAATAATCGGCTACGATACCATTGCTTTAACCAATCCCGATATTCCCAAATCAACAAAAGAAAACTTAGAAAAAATCGGTGAAAGTGCGAAGCATCTATTAGGGCTGATAAACAACATTTTGGATATGTCTAGAATAGAATCTGGTCGAATTATAATGAAACTCGAAGAGTTCTCTTTCAGACAAATGTTAGAACAGATTAATACTATGGTTCAGACTCAATGTTCTGAAAAAGGCATAAAGTTCGAATGTCGCATAATTGGAAATATTGAAGATTACTATATTGGCGATGATATGAAGTTAAAGCAGGTTATCATCAATATTTTAAGCAATTCGATAAAATTCACGCAATCATCAGGAAGTATTTCTTTCATTATTGAACAGATGAATACTTTTGATGATAATACAACTATAAAGTTTGTGATTAAAGATACTGGAATAGGCATGGATAAAGCTTTTATTCCAAAAATTTTCGATGCTTTCTCGCAGGAAAATTCAACCACATATAATAAATTCGGCAGTTCCGGTCTTGGAATGGCAATTACTAAAAATATTGTCGAATTGATGAATGGTACAATTTCAGTTGATTCTGAAAAAGGCGTTGGAACCCAATTCACTTTAACTATTCCTTTGAAGAATTCTGATAGAAAATCCTTTGTAAGCCAAACATTCGATAAGAAAGAAATGAGGGTTTTAATCATTGATGATGAACAGGTGGCTTGCCAACACGCCAGATTAGTGCTTGAAGATGTGGGAATCAGTGCAGATACATGTTTAGTAAGCAGTGATGCATTAAAGATGATTGAACTCCAACATGCTAAGCAGAAGCCTTATAGTCTTATTCTTATAGATTGGCAGATGCCCGATATAAACGGTATTGAATTAACACGTAAAATACGCGAAAAATACAAAGATAATACTACAATTATTATTCTGACTGCTTATAACTGGGATGATATCTTAGAAGATGCTTTGCTCGCAGGTGTTGATGGATTTATGGCAAAACCGCTGTTCCCATCACATGTATTAGCGGAATTTGAAAGAATAGTCAAAAAGAAAGGGCTCAACAAGCCTAAGAAAGAAGCAAATACCATTGTTTTGGAAGGCAAGCATATACTTCTTGCTGAAGATATGGCAATAAATGCTGAAATCATTAAGCAAATTCTGAAAATGAAGAAAATTGATGTAGATTATGCCGAAAATGGATTAATTGCGCTAGAAATGTTTTCAAAGAGTAAATTAGATTATTATGATGCTATCTTGATGGATATAAGAATGCCTGTTATGAACGGTTTGGAAGCTACAACATCTATCAGAGCGCTAGAGCGAGAAGATGCCAAGAAAATACCAATTATTGCTTTGACTGCAAATGCTTTTGATGAAGATGTCCAACAGTCTCTACAAGCTGGTATGACAGCCCATCTTTCAAAACCTGTCGAAATAGACCAGCTTTATAAAACTCTCGAAAATCTGATTGGCAACCCGTCTCACTAAATACTTTAAGCATCTTTTTTCTTGATGCTCCCCCAACAAATGGTGGAGGAGCTGTCACGAAGAACCTCCCCAAAAGCTTTTGCTTTGGGGGAGGTGGATTTGACGAAGCCAAAGACAGATGGGGCTGCATTGCAAAGCAATGCGGTAGAGGGGGCTGAAAAGCGAAGCTTTTCGGAGTATGATGTGTTTACGAAGTAACCAGAGGGGTGACCTAGCCAGAATTTTCCTAGTTCTTTAAAAATAAAATAGCTAAAAAACAAAAGCCTCTCAATAGCTCAGGTATAGCAAGCTATGAGAGACTTCTGTCTGCTATACAGTCCTGTGAGGTAAGAAGGGAGGTATAGCTTTGCAAAAAGTCCTGGTCATACTGTTAGTTATTGCGTTACTGCTTATAACAGTAGAGCTTAACTAACTGGTATTCAGCGTGTGAGTGCTACCAACACTTGCACGCTCCTATACTAAGTATATCAGAATTTTGAACAAATGCAACCCTCCCTTGTTATCTCCCTCAAAGCAAGTGAAAACATTTTTAGTTACAAATCTATACTAGGTTATGATTCCATAATTCGATTATGCTAATTGTCTTCGAGGGAAAAGATCTGCCTCGAGTATGCGATAGCATTGCTGGGGGAAGTGGATTTTGCGTAGCAAAAGACGAAAGGGGTCTTGCTGGCGAAGCCAGCATAGAGAGCAGAGATTAGAGAAGAGAGATGAGGGGATTGTTTTAGTTTGTATTTTTGCGAAAGTCTTTGTCAAACTCGTTATTTCGGGGAGCTTAGCGACGTGGTAATCCAGAAAAAGTGCCTAGAAGGCACTACTTTAATAACCTAGGGCGACTTTAGTCGCCCTAGGATTAGACTATATAAAATAAAAGCGCCCGGAGTGGCGCTACTTCATTTCCCAAGGGAATCAACGATACCCTTGGGTTTATAGTATCGTCCTGCCGGACGAGTATTTTGAGAGGGATCTATCCCTAGGGTGTCTTCGACACCCTAGGACTAGATCTATTTTACCTTTTCGCCTGGAAGGGATACAAAAAAACTTAATCATCTTTGAAAAATAAATTATTTTCGGTATCTATACCATTTTCTTTAAAGAAATGCTCTAATTCATCTCTAAATAATACTTTTTTGTGATGTTCTTTCTGATTCTTTATATAAGCAATTATTGCTTCTTTTTCTGCATAAGAACAACTGAAAACGGCATATCCAGAGCCCCATCCTAAGAATTTTGGAAAGTATCCAGATTCTTTTATCCACTTACTCGTTTCTACTTTTAAAACCTTCATAAAATCAGAAATAGCTATATTAGGTGGAATAGATACAAGAATATGTATGTGATCTGATTTACCCCCGATAATATAAAGAATACTTTTCTTATTCTTGATTATTCCTGAAATATAAGCATATAGTTTTTGCTCATTCAATTCATTAATAGTAGGCTCGCTATACTTTGTTCTGAAAATTATATGATAAAAAAGAGAAGTATGGCTCATAGATAAAGAAACCTTATTGAGTAAGAAGTAGTGCCTTCCAGGCACAAATACTATTATAGACTATACCTAGGGCGTTTTCAACGCCCTAGGTTATTAATGTTGCGACTTCCAGTCGCTATAACCCTAAGGCATCTAAGATTGCAGGCAATTCATATAGTTAGTCTAAAAATCAAAAATAGCAAAAAACGATGAGTAGGATAATGTTTCTTGGTTTAAACAATTCCCTTATCTCTTTTTTCTCTTCTCTCTTATCTCTCATCTCTTAGCCAAGCTTTGCTTGGCTTTGTTTTCCAATGGTCAGAAAATTGACCTATTGAAAATTGGAAAGATTGCTAAAAGAATTAAAGTAAAAGAACCAGAGAGAAAGGGAAGTTTTACAATTACTAATATTTTTGTTATACTTAGTATTAAGAGCGTGCAAATGCTGCGAACACTTGCACGCTCCTATACTAAGTATATCAGAATGTTGAACAAATGCAACCCTCCCTTGTTATCTCCCGTTACTGAAGCTTTAAAGTATCAATAAACGAAGGCCTGCCCCCACGTAGGTGTAATTCTCCTAAAGCCTCTATTTTTTACACAAACTTGAAAATTTTTTAAATTAGTGTAAAATGTTTTATGCTATGAAAATAATTCAACGAAAAAATTATCTAACAAATATAAGAAAATACATTGATATAGACTTAATCAAGGTGCTTACTGGAGTAAGACGCTGTGGGAAATCTATTCTTTTGAAACAGATAATAGAAGAAATAAAAGAAAAGATTTCAGAAGACCATATTATCTATATCAACTTTGAAGATTTTGAATTTGAAAATATAAATACTGCTAAAAAACTTCATGAATACATCAAAACCCAAATAATTGATTCCCAAAAATATTATCTTTTTTTTGATGAAATCCAGCATGTTTCAGAGTTTGAAAGAGCAATCGCTTCTTTTAAATCAACTTTGAACTGTTCTATTTTTATAACAGGAAGCAATTCAAAATTGCTTTCTGGCGAACTAGCTACTCTTTTAGTTGGTCGAACAGTAGAGTTTAAGATTATGCCTTTTTCTTATTCCGAAGCAGTTCAGCTATATAAGGCAAACAGAAGAAAAATTCCCGAAAATTTTATTTATGATTACATAAAATGGGGTGGAATGCCTCAAAGATTTGATTTTAACGAAGAAAAAGAAATAAAAATCTATCTAGAAGATATTTTTAGAGGAATTGTTGAGAAAGATATTTATAAAAGAGATTCCGAAATAGAACGTTACAAATTTAATGCTATTTCTGCTTATATTCTTTCTAATGCCGGAAAAGAATTTTCGGCTGAAAATATAGTCAATTATTATAATTCACAGAATGAAAAGAATAAGAAAGCTATAGAAAAAAAGACCATCTATAATTATATAGAAAAGCTGGAAAAAGCTTATTTAATTTCTAGAGTAAAAAGATTCAATATTGTTGGTAAGGAAGTTTTAAAAACTATTGAAAAGCAGTATGCGATAGATACTGGGTTCCGAACAATAAATACAAATCTTATCAATTATGAAGATACTTTTTATCTTGAGAATGTGATTTATAACGAGCTTATTTTAAGAGGTTATACAGTATATACAGGGAAAAGCTATAAGAATGAAATAGATTTTGTTGCTATTGATGGTAAGAAAAAGTGTTTCATTCAGGTTTCTTACATAATGTCAAATGAAGAAACTATAAGAAGAGAATTTGAGGCTTTTCGACCAATAAAAGATGCCTCACCAAAATATGTTTTGTCATTAGATAAAGTAGACCTTTCTCATGACGGAATAACTCACATTAACATTGAAGATTTTCTTTTGCATAAAAAAGATTTGTTCTTAGCGTAAGATAAGCCCCCTTAGTCACCGCAAAGCTTCGCTTTGCAGCCCCCTCCGTCTTGCTGTCGCAAGCCACCTCCCCCAATTTTTCAAAAATTGGGGGAGGATCTTAATGGGTGAAGTCTAATCCTAGGGCGACTTTCAGTCGCCCTAGGTTATTAAAGTAGTGCCCTCTGGGCACCTTAGAAAAATCGGTAAACGATGATCTGCCCCCACGCATTTTTTCAAAAATTCAGAGGGCGCTTCGCTTGGCTCTACGCTCTATTGCTCTTCGCTCCCCGGTCTATCTTCAGATAAATCTATTATTAAACTGTCGGTTTCCAAAGTAGGATCTATCTCGCAATCGGCTACAAATTCGTCTGTATTATACAGTCTAATCCACATCTTATCTATGTTTTCTATTGATAATTCTAGATGGCGCAAAGTCTCATTGATAGATGTTCTTTCACCAACTCGTTGTTTATCTGTCCAAAGTTCAAAATGAGTGATTTCTATTGGATAATCATCAGGAACATATAAATACAATTCAAATGTTGATTTAGAAACTATAGGTCTTAGAAAATAAGTTATATATTCTAAAACATCTGGTTGTGAAAACTTCCCATTCCCCTCATTATTAACAGACACTGGATTTTTGTCCTTTTTGCCGCAACCAGTAAGGCAGAGACAAATAACGATAATTGCTAAAAGTATCAGTGTTAGTTTTCTTGTTCTATTCATAATCTTAATCATATAAAGGCTTTTTTCTATTAAGTAATAATAACAGAAAATTGCTATGATGAAAACGATAAGAATGAAAGATATCAATAGAAAAATAAGTTTACAGAGAATTGGCTAAAATAAACCTAAGAATTGGTAAAAGTGGATAAAGAAGGAGGGTTGCATTTGTTTGAAATTTTGCTATACTTAGTATAGGAGCGTGCAGGTGTTGGAGCACCCACACGCTGAAATACTACTTAGTTAAGCTCTGTTGTTATGAGCAACATTGCTATAACCAAGAGTATAATTAGAATTTCTCTCAACGCTATACCTCCTTCCTGATCCACAAAGGACTGTATAGCAAACGTAAGTCTCTTGTAACTTGCTATACCTGA
Source organism: uncultured bacterium (assembly GCA_900317935.1). GTDB lineage: Bacteria > Muiribacteriota > Ozemobacteria > Ozemobacterales > Ozemobacteraceae > RUG334. Next base: position 15,501 of record ONIU01000050.1, on the reverse strand, counting down.
GTTATCAAGAGGCTTTTGTTTTTTAGATTCGCTTGTCAAAGCTAGGTTTTTTATTGTAGTTGATAGTTGTTTTAAGATATAAGATTCAAGTTAAAAGAATTCTTGTGTCTCCATCTATGGTCTTATATCTCAATTTTTGGTCTTAAATAAGTAATCAACTGAAAAAGTAAAATTGGACAAAATTCTATGTAAAGATAGAAATATTTCGCTTGGCTCTAGTTTTCAAATGTTCAGAAAGTTGTCTTATTGCAAAAAATAACGATTTAAGGTTTAATAAAAAATTAATGAAAGGGAATTATTATGCGAAGAAATCTATCATTTAAAAATTTGGTGATTTTATGTTTGGCCGGTTTCCTTATGACTGCTCCTCAGATTTTTGCTGAAAATGACACTATGCTAGATGAAAAGAGTGTAAACGAGAACGAAAATCTTTCTGAAACAAACAAAAACAGCTATAGTATAAAAAAGGAAATAATTAAGTCCATAAAAGAAACTATAACGCCCTATAGAGAACAAATTAGACTGGAAAACAGGAATAAGATTAAAGCTAGAGCAAATAATTCTTTATTAAAAGTAATTATTAAAGAAATTGTTGGTGAAGAAGAAAATAACCGTTCTGCTATTATTGAATTTGAAGGAAAAGAAATAACTGTTAAAAAAGATCAGATTGTTGATGGAAAGTTTAAGGTAATTGATATATATCCTGATAGAATGGTAGTTTATTCTTTTAAAGAGCAAAGACGTCACACATATAATATTAACGACAATAATTTTATTAACAATAAAGAGGCGAATATTTCAAAAGAAAAGTCAGAGCAACGCCCCAAAATGATAAATTCAATAAAAAAGCCTGAACAGAGTAATCCAATCCCTCCATTAAAAGTTATTGTAAAAGATATAGTTGGTGATGAAAATAACCGTTCTGCTGTTATTGAATTTGAAGGGAAAGAAATAACTGTTATAAAAGATCAAATTGTTGATGGAAAGTTTAAGGTAGTTGATATATATACAAATAGAATGGTAGTTTTTTCTTTTAAAGAGCAAAGGCGTCACACCTATAAAATTAAGAATTAAGAATTAGGGGTTAGGAATTAGGAATTGAAAGTCCTAGCTCTCAGTTTTCAGTTTTCATCTTTCAACTCTCATCTCTCAATTCTCAGTTCTCATCTCTCTGTTGCTCTGTTGCTCTATTGCTCTCCACTCTCCACTCTCCACTCTCTGCTCTTTGCTCTCTGCTCTCCGCTCTATTGCTCTAAAAAATACTGGATTGCCACGCCTCTTTCAGAGGCTCGCAATGACGGTTATACCACAGACTTACGCAGTAGCACAAACTAAAACAATTCCCTTCTCTTTCATCTCTGTTCTCTTATCTCTTTATTAATATTTCAACAAGAGTGTTGGTCATATTAGCAACATCAATAGGTTTGGCGATGTGACCGTTCATTCCTGATTCTTTAGCTTTCTGAATATCTTCAGGAAGAACATTTGCAGTCATAGCAATTATAGGAATATTAGCAAGCTCTTTGTTTTCGAGTGCACGAATAGCAATAGAAGCATCATAGCCGTTCATAACGGGCATCTGAATATCCATAAGCACAGCAGAATATTCTCCAGGCTTTGAGTTAGTAATCATATCAACTGCAATTTTCCCATTTTCTGCACAATCAACAGTGAACCCCATTTGCCCGAGAAGCATCTTTGCAATTTCCCTATTAATAACAATATCTTCGACCAGCAAAAGCTTCATCTTGCTGAAATCAACTTTATTGTCTTTAACTTCTTGAGTTTGTGGTTCTTCAGCTTTTTGTTCAATAATTGTCAGAGGAAGATTAATAACAAATTCGGTGCCTAGCCCCTTCTTAGTATTAATAGAAATACTACCTTTCATCAAATCAACAATTCTTTTGGTAATAGCAAGACCAAGGCCTGTTCCCTGTAAACCACTATCTGTGCTAGTTTTTTCACGTTCAAAAGCATTATAAAGTTTTGGAAGGAATTCTTCGTCTATTCCCACACCATTATCTTTAATTCTGATTTCGTAATTTCCAACATTTTCTTCTTTCGATAACTGGGAAAGCAAAACAGAGACACTGCCTTTTTCAGAAGTGAACTTCCATGCGTTGCTTATTATATTCAAAAGAATTCTGTTTAAACAGTTTTTGTCACACAAAACAATTGGATCAGAAAGGTTTTCGACCGCAACAGAATAATTAATCTGTTTTTCCTGCATCTGACCTGCAAACATTTCTTTAACTTCTTCAATAATCAAATTAAGGTCAGTTTCTGAGAGAACCAGTTCTTTACGATTGCTTTCGATTCGGCTCATTTCAAGCACGTCATTTAAAACAGCCAGCATATGACGGCTCGAAATTTCTATTTTGGTTAAGTATTCTTTCAATTCTGGCGGTATATTTTTTTCTTTTTTAGCCAGTGTTGTATAGCCCACAATAGCATTCATCGGCGTTCTTATATCGTGACTCATATTGAAAAGGAAAGCACTTTTCATTTTATTGCTACGTTCGGTCTGCTCTTTCTCGCTTTTAATCTGATCTTCCCTTTTCCTGATAATAGTATAAATGTTAAACATTAGAACCAGAACTAAAATAACAACGCCAAGCTGGACCATTCCATAAAAAGAAATAGTATTATTGAGCTTAGCGATTTGCGAACTTAGGTATAAATCTGTTTGCGTAGCTTCTTGTCTTGATTCCTTATGGTCAGAATCCTTCATTATTTCGTAATAATATTTATGAATATTAGTAACAATATCATTTGAAACAATCTTCGAAGACTGATTTATCCAGATTCCTGTAGTGAAAAGAATCAGAATGAGCAAAGAAATCCAGACAACATTTGCAACATTCAGTTGTTTTTGAGAATTCCTGGCATATATATGACGGAAGAAAAGAAGACCTAATATACACCAGATAGTGATAATAAAATAGCTTTCCTTAGCTAATGCAGCAATAGAACGATTAGGAATCAGAAGGAACAGAGCAAACAAAATAGAAAAAATAATTCCAGCTATTCCAGTTATTTTTATTTTTTGATTGTTGTCTTGCTTTGCAGCAACATAAGCAGAAGCAGAAGTATAAGAGTATGCCAGCCCCGTTCCAAAGGTAGTAATATCTATAATCCAGCCAATAGCTGTTCTTTGCAAAAATGGAATAACTGAAGAAACAGCCATTAAGAAAAGAACAGAATTATAAGGGATCTGATTCGAGTTTAACTTACAGAAAGTTTTAGGAAACATTCCGTCTTTAGCCATTGCATATAACAAACGACTGCCAGCCACATAACAACCAATTAACCCACTTATGATACCGCAGCAGACTGTCACCCCAAGAACAGGTATACCCCAACTGCCCATAGCATATTCGACAGCATAAAGAGTTGGAAGGCCCATTTTCCCTTCTGAATTACCCAAATCAGAAATGTAAGAAAACCAGTTTTCATAACCTGGCGGCAGTATTGAAGCTGCTACGATTATAAGCATTATATAAGCAGCCGCACTCAATATCAAAGCTACAGCCATGATTGCCAAGGATTTCTTAGAAGAAAAAACAAATTCTTCTGATGAATGGGAAATAGACTCTAATCCGACAAAAGCCCATGGAGTCATCATAGCAATAGTCAAAACCTGAATAAAAGTATTCCTATTTGGAACATAATATGGCATATAGCTTGAAAAACCACCCTGATGATGAGCCATTACCATTATAAAACAAATAAAAATTCCAAAAAACAGCCCAAAAGATGAAATAATCTGAATTTTTTCGGCTATTTTATTTCCACATATACAAACAAATCCGAAAATCAATACAAAAGCTACGGAAACTAAAGCCTCATTTAAATAAATGGAGTGATCGGCAATCTGATAATGAAAACCAGACTGTAAAATGTTTCCAAAGAGATGCTTACTTATTAGAGAAACTGAAGTAGCATTTGCCCATATAATGGCTGCATAGCACAGAATCAGAAACCAGGCACTGATAAAAGCATGGTCATGTCCAAACATCTCTTTCGTATACGTATAAGTTCCACCAGCATCTGGAAACTTGTTAATCATATAATCATAATTTATACATACGATTAACATACTGATGATTCCAACCAGAAAACCAATAATAGACCCTAATGGTCCTGCACTTGGCAGGAATGTGGTGCCAGGCATAACAAATGAACCCCAACCAAGGCTACTGCCAAAGGCTAAGGCAAATGCGCCCATCGGAGTTAGATATTTAGCAAAACTACTGACGTTATTCTTTTTTATTTCTTCGTTTTGTTCTGACATAAGCTTTAACTATATAATTTAATAAACTAATTAATTCTACTACTAATAAAATATTATAATAGAATTAAATTAGTTTCTTTTACGCCAATCTTACCACAGATCAACAACCACCCATCCCAATTCTCAATTCTTGTTTCCAATCAGGCGTTCGAGGGTCTTAAAGAGTTGGTCAATTTCGACTGGTTTTGAAAGATGTGCCGTCATACCTGCCTGCAGAGACTTCTTAACGTCATCATCAAAAGCATTCGCAGTAAGAGCAATAATAGGAACGGTCTTTGCATCTGGTCTTTCCAATTCTCTTATTTCAGAAGATGCTTTCAAACCATCCATTACAGGCATTCTGACATCCATCAAAATAGCATCATAATAATTTTCTTTACTTTCAGAGAACTTATCTAATGCTATTTGACCATTTTCTGCGTAATCAACAACAATATTTCTCATCTTGAGAATCTGCTTTATGATTTCCGCATTAATAGCCATGTCTTCAGCAAGAAGAACACGTTTACCTTCAAGATTAACTCTTTCTTCTTCTTCGTGATTTTTATTAAGATCTTTCTTCTTAATAATTCTTTCAAATTCTTCCAAAACATTAGAAGTAAACAAAGGTTTGGCAATAAAGCCGTCTACACCTGCATGTAAGGCTTCATCCAATATTTCATCCCAGTTATATGCAGTAAGAATAATGATAATTACCTTTTCACCGCACATTTCTCTGACTTTTCTTGCAACATCAAGGCCATCCATTATAGGCATCTGCAAATCTACCAGTATCAAATTATAAGGATTCTGTTTGGCCTTCTGCACTTCTATCATCTTGAATGAATCATCAGGATTCATACAAGTATCAACCTGGATTCCAACTTCTTCAAGAACCAATCTAGCGTGCTGACAATCTAAGTTTTCATCGTCTATAACCAATACTTTAACGTCATGGGCCTTGATTGTATCACTGGCAACATATTTCTTTGTAGAATTCTTCAAAGTCATACTAACGGTAAATGTAGTACCAACGCCTTTTTCAGAGTCTACTTCAATTTTACCTTTCATCATCTCTACAATGTTCTTGGTAATGGCCATTCCTAAGCCTGTGCTGCCAAATTTGTTTGTAGAAGATGAGCTTTCTTGAGAAAATGGCTCAAATATTCTCGGAATAAAGGATTTTTCCATACCAATACCAGTGTCTTTTATAATAAATTTCAAAGAAGTCTGGCCATCAAAACTTCCGATTTTTTCAATTTCAAAAGTAATCTTTCCTTTTTGAGTGAATTTAATAGAATTGCTTAAAATATTGATGAAAACCTGTTTCAACTTCATATCATCGCCGACATAGTAATCATCAATTTTCCCAATTACGCGACATTCAAATGACAGACCTTTATCGTTACACTGTGTCTGAACCAGAGTATTAATCTGTTCAAGCATCTTGCTGAACAAGAATTCTTCATTTTTAATAGAAACTCTGCCAGATTCGATTCTAGACATATCAAGTATGTTATTGATTAAGCCTAAAAGGTGTTTCGCGCTTTGCCCTATTTTTTCCAAATGATTCCTAGTTGATGGAGAAAGGTCTGAATTGTTTAAAGCAATGGTATCGTAACCTATAATAGCATTCATAGGTGTACGAATTTCATGACTCATATTAGAAAGGAAAGCGGTCTTAGCAAGATTAGCACGTTCAGCTTCTTCTAAAGCAGCTGACAGCAAGTCATTTCGTTTCTTTTCTTCCTTTAAAACATCTGTAATATCAGATTTTAAAAGAATATAGGTTTTCGAATCTTTATCGACGAGATAGTATGTAAAACGCTTATTATAAACCTCTCCATCTAAATTGACGTTAACATCAACGGAATAAGAAATATTGTCCTTTAATTCCTTATTGATTCTTGTCAAAGAGAGAGCTTCTTCAATATTCTTAACGTTTTGAGGAACTTCTGCTGTTGCAGGTAAAACCTGATTATTTAAATATTTTGTATAACTGCCGTCTTTTTCTTTTGGGAAAATTCCGCCTTTTTTTATGTTTTTGGCATCGCCAAAAATTACGCCAAAATAATCGCCAACCAGATAAGTAACCATATCGTATTGATTGAATAAAACCTTTTCAGCGAGTATTTCGATTACTCTTTCTGTATCGTAATCTGTTTCTACCAAAAAAGAAATAATATCATGAGTGGTTGGCTCAACTAACGCACTGGCTGAGAACTTCACAAAACCAGCTCTGCCTGAGTGTCTTCGGCAATAACCGATAAAAGAAGCAGGACCTTCTTCCTTATAATGCCTTGAAAGCAATTTATCTATATTTAGTGAATCTATGAACTGCTGTCTGTCTTTTGAAGTAATAAAATTATTATAACGTATTGACTTTATCTCTTCAATAGAAGCTCCTGCTACATCTTTATCAAACAAATCACGGCCACGAGCTTCTTCAACAATACCCTTTGTAATGTTCATACGTATAACACTGAGACTGTTATCTGCCAAAGAATTGAATTGTTCGACCATACCTTTGAAAGCATCTGCACGAAGTCTGATTTCTGCCTGGAAGTTATGTCTCTTTGTAATATCCTGTAAAAATACAAAATAGACTTTTCCATAGCCAGGAAGTTCAACTAAGGAACCGTAATCACTTACCCATCTTATTTCACCGTCTTTACGAACAATTCTATATTCAACATAATCTTGATTATCGTTAGTGCAATCTTCTATCTGTTTTTGTATTTCATCTTGAACAAGCTTATAATCATCTTTGTAAACAATACCTTTAAAAGTAAAACCTGTTAATTTTTTGAATTCTTCTAAGGTTTCACAAGCATAAATCTGAAGTAAGCCTCTATTCACAAAAATGAGTTCGTTGTCACCATCTGCTCTATAAATGAAGAACCCGCTGGAAATCTGATCAGTAAACCATTCAATAGCAGGGAATAGTTGTTCAACATTCGAAATTTCCAATTTATTATTTATATTTTCCGGGTTATTAAGCATTATGATGATTCCTCTATATTCTTGTATATTTAATTAATTCTACCAAAATAACGAATAATTCACAACAGAATCTTTATTTTACCCTATCTTTATTCAAAATAAACAAAAAACTTCCCATGGCATTGACAAGGGAAGTCTTAGAACATCTTCTATCTTAAATCTTAAATTTTTATATCTTACATCTTATTTCAAAGATGGTTTAGTTCTTTTGTAAACAGAATTAGTAGTTTTAGATGTTTCTTCATCAATTTCTGTTATTGTTAAAACATCATCTTCAATATTTATAGAAAAGCTAGTTTCTTCACCTTTACATAAAGTGGTTAATTTACCATCTTTATAACTCCAGGTCCCGCTTTCCTTATCACCAGTATCTGCTGTTTTCCAGTATTCTGGATTTTCATCACTAGGATACATATCTATTTCATAATCTTGTAATTCAATAGTTCCATCTTCTTTAAAAATCCAAGTTTCAACTTCATTATTAGCATTAGGAACAACATTATAATTGTCTTCAGAATTTAAATACCAGGTTCCTATTATTGCTTCATTTATTGGTTTATAACTATTTGGAGATTTCTTGAAAACAGAAACAGTGGTTTCGGAGCTTTCTTCATCTTTTTCTGTAATGGTTAATTCAGCATTTTTTAAGGTTATTGGGAAAGTCTGTTCATCTTTATCTGTTTTTAAAGTTAATTTACCATCAGCATATTTCCAAGTACCTTTAATAGTTTCTCCATTTTCAAGAGTTTGATAATATTCTGGGTTTTGCCTGTCATTAAATTCATAAGATTCAAGAGTAAAAGTACCATCAGAGTTAAATAAATATGATTCAACTTTACCCTTAGAATTAGGAACAACAGGTTTATTATCTTCTATATTCAAATACCAGGAACCTTCTAAAGCTTTATTTTCTGTAGGCTTATAAGGATTTTTGGTTCTCTTGTAAACAGAAGTATCTGTTTCAGAAGTTTGTTCATCACTGTCTGTAATAATTAAATCACCATTCTTTACGTTTATGTTTACAGATGCTTCAGAATTATTAGCATTTAAAGTTAATGATCCATTAGAATATTTCCATGTTCCTTTAAGATCGGCTTTAACTTTTTCTGTTTGCCAAAATTCTGGATTATTATCAGGACATTCAGCAATATCATAATTTATCCATGAAAAAGTTCTGTCTGAATTTAAAACTAAGGTTTCAACATCGCCCTTATCAGTAACTACTACAGGTAAATCATTTGTTGTAAATAAATACCAGGTTCCTAATAATTCAGAAATTTCTTTTTCTGCATCTGCAGTAGGAATAAAATCTGTATTAACATCGCTTTTTGTTGGTAATGGAACATTTTCGCCATTTGCTATTTTATTTAATATTGCTTTGTAAGCATCAGGATCATAAAAGGCGCTAAAATTATCTGTAATTCCGTAATTTGCACAATTATTTTTAAAGTTTTCAAAAGAAGCATTTGAAGGACTTTTGCTTAACCAAGAATCATAACCTAAAGTTTTAATACTAGTATTTACATCTACAGGTATCACCGCGTCATTTTGTAATTCTGACTTAGAAATCAGGTTTTCCATAACTGGTTTACCTTTGTATTTGAAGGTAAATCTGTAATCATAAGCATTAATAAGTCCAGAAATTCTGCATTCATACTTAGTACCACTAGCAATAGCTTTTACATCTGTTAATGTAGTTTTAAGCTGACCATTATCATAACCAGTTGTGCTAACAGCAAAATCAGAGTCATTATTAGTTTGTAATCTTGCTGAAGAATTTACATTAAAATCAGTAGCATCTATAGATAGAGAAACACTTGAACTAGATTGCGGTGTACCGTTATTGTCATGGTGATGATGGTGATGACCGCATGCTGTAAGAACAAGTGCTGAAACTACAGCAACACATAACAATAAACATCTAAAAATGTTTTTACTTTTAAATGACATAAACAACCCCTTTTTAAATTTGTCCGCATATTTTACAAAAAAAATCAAAAAGAATCAATTTTGTTATTTTCTCACAAATGCCAAACAATAGCCAAACTAGAGAAAGCAACAATAGAAACAAAACAAAAAATTGTGTACATTCTAAGTGAAATACTTCATCCTAAGAAATTCACAACAACAAATACCATGAAATGTGACTTGACAAATAACAAAATTTTTTTAAAGATTTTCTGATATGCAAAATAAATTAAAACAATTCCGAGATACAATCTGCGGTATATTATCTGTAATTATAATATTATTACTTATTTTATTGTTTTCAGGCGTCTTAACAGGTGAAAACGCATTATTGATATTACCTGTAGCAATAGTAACCCTAATAATATTTCTTTTGGATATTATAATTTATATTGTGCTCTCTATAAAAATAAAATGATTTGTTTAATACACCCTTAACCATAATCTTTTATTTCTTATCTCTTATCTCTCAATTCTCAATTCTCAATTCTCATCTCTCAATTCTCATCTCTCATTTCTCATTTCTCAATTCTCATCTCTCATCTCTCACTTTTATGGGTTCTATTATTCTATTGATTAAAATTGGACAGCCTGCTTGTTCGACCTTATTCTCCTCCGCGGTCTCTGAATATTACTACCTTCGAATAAACTTTGAGAGAACGAGCCTTGTGCGGAGAATAGAAGGTCTCTCGTCAGCTGTCATCCTCTTCACCCTTAATCCTACACCCTATACCCTCTTTTTTATCAATATTTCAACCAGAGTGTTAGTCATATTTGTAACATCAATAGGTTTAGCAATGTGGGCGTTCATTCCTGATTCTTTAGCTTTTTGAATATCTTCAGGAAGAACATTTGCAGTCATTGCGATAATCGGAATATTTGCCATTTCTTTATTTTCAAGAGAACGAATAGCAACTGAAGCTTCATAACCGTTCATTACAGGCATCTGAATATCCATAATTATTGCTGCATATTCCCCAGGTTTTGAATTAGAATACATATCTACAGCTATTTTGCCATTTTCAGCACAATCAATCTTGAAACCCAATTGTCCAAGAAGCATCTTGGCAATTTCTCTATTAATAACAATATCTTCCACAAGCAAAAGTTTCATGTTGCTAAAATCAGGCTTATCATCCGCTGGTTTTTCTGTTTCTTTTACCTCTATATGTTTCTCAACTATTTCAAGAGGAATCTTTATAATAAATTCAGACCCCTCCCCTTTTTTCGAATTTACTTCAATAGTTCCTTTCATCAAATCTATAATGCTCTTTGAGATAGAAAGACCAAGGCCTGTACCATGCAAACCACTTTCAGTGCTAGTCTTTTCACGTTCAAAAGCTTTGAATAGTTTAGGGAAAAATTCTTCGCTAATTCCAATTCCATTATCTTTTATGCTTATTGTATATTTACCTATGTTTTCTTCTTTAGCAGACTGACACAAAGTCAACATAATTTCGCCTTTTTCTGGCGTAAACTTTAAAGCATTACCAAGAATATTGAATAATACTCTGCTCAGACAATTTTTATCACACATAACAAGCGGGTTGATCAAATTTTCTATCTTAACTGTATATTTAATTTGCTTGGCTTCCATATCACTAGCAAATATGTCGCTGACTTCATCAATAACCTTTTTTAAATTTGTTTCGCCCAAAATCAGTTCTTTACGATGGCTTTCAATACGACTCATTTCTATAACATCATTTAAAATGGAAAGCATCTGCTGGCTTGAAACGTCAATTTTAGATAAATATTCCTTAATCTTTGAAATATCTCTTTCATCTCTCGCAAGAGTCGTATAGCCGATTATACGTTCTTCCTGCTCTCTTTTCTTTCTAACAACTTTGTAAATACTGAACATAATAGTCAAAACGATAAGAATAAAGCACAAAGATTGTATGCCATGAGTTAAAATAGTATGGTCTATTTGATTTATTTGATTTTTAAGAAATGAATCAATCTTAAAGTATTCATCATTAGAAAGATTAATATTATATGATTTCAAAACCTCAACGTAATTAGAATCAATATTAGTTACTACCTTTTGGCTGACATATTTCGATGTAAGATTTATCCAGATTTGAGAAGTAAACATAACCAGAATCAAAAGGAATATCCAAATGCTGTTGGTTATATTAATTACCTTTTTGGTATTATTAACAGGTGAAATTCTAAAAATCAGCAAACCTAGCAAACACCAGAGAGTTATTGTCAAATAGCTTTCCTTGGCTAATGCGGCTATTGTACGGTTAGGAATAAGCAAATAAATTGTAAATATTGCCGAAATTATTATGCCTAGTATTCCACAGATTTTAATTACTTTATTATTTTCTTTTTTAGCGATGGAATAAGCAGCACCTGAAGTGTATGCATAGGCCAATGAAGCTCCAAAAGATGTTAAATCAATAATCCACCCAATAGCTGTTTTCTGACAAAATGGAATAATACAAGAAACTACCGCAATAAAAAGAATTGCATTTTGTGGTATTTGGTTAGAATTCAGCTTTCCCAAGAAATTAGGCAATAAATCTTCTTTTGCCATAGAATACATTAATCTGCCAGCAGAAGTATAACAGCCAACCAACCCTGTAATAATTGCACAACATACAGTAATTAGGAAAAGTGTGATTCCAAATGTACCTAATGAAGTATCTACTGCAAATAAAGTAGGAAGAGCAGTTTTACCGCTAAGTTTATTTAAATCAGAAATATACATAAACCAGTTGTCATAACCTTGAGGCAAAATGCTTACAGCCATAATAACCAGAAATATATACGAAGCTGCTCCCAACAGCAGAGCAATTAGCATTATTTTGAATGATTTATCTACTGAAAATTTGAATTCTTCAGTGGAATGACATACAGATTCAAGTCCGATAAAAGCCCAAGGAATCATTACAGAAATAGAAAACACTTGTAATGCAGGATTCCCTCCAGGAACGAAATATGGTTCATAAGAGGAAGTGCCACTTAGATGCTGAATAATTACCGCAATAAAACAGATAAAAATTCCAAAGATCATTCCAAATGAAGCTATCGTCTGGATTTTTACTGCCAATTCTTTTTTATAAGCACAAATAAATCCAAAAACAAGCAATAAAGATATAGAAAGAGCAGCTTCACCAAAAAATATATCTTGGTCACCAACAAGATAAAGGAAACCCACTTTGAACGTATCACCGAATAAATGTCTGAATAACAAAGAGACAGCCGATGAATTGGCCCATATTATTGAGATATATGATAAAAGCAGGAACCATGAACTAAAAAAAGCATGGTCATAACCGAATATATTTTTTGTATAAGTGAATGTTCCGCCGCAATCAGGATACTTATTCATCAAATAGTCGTAATTTTTGATTACAATAAGCATCATAATGATGCCAAAGACGAAACCTAATACTGTTCCTAGAGTTCCGGCAGAAGGGAGAAAAGAAATACCAGGTAAAACGAAGGAGCCCCACCCCAGGCAGCTTCCAAATGCTAATGCGAAAACTCCAATAGGAGTAAGGTATCTAGTAAAACTAGAGCCACAGTTGTTTTCTATTGTTTCCTTAACTTCTGACATAACATCTTCTTTGCGAGTCTCTGAAGAGGCACGGCAATCCGTATTTTCTTACAATAAACACTAATAACGACATTCTACTACAGAAAAAAGGTATAGTAAAAGTTTTTAATTAGTTAAAATTCCTTTAAATAAATTAGCAATACAACTCTAACTTTTAAAATTTCTTAATTTAGACGACTTAGTAAATTCTTAAAAAAAAGTATAAATTCTTTCGTTTTGGAATAAAAAAAGCTTAATGTAGCACAATAACTACAACAATAAATAAGAGCTTTTTTTTACTTGTGGAAACTTGGATTATTTATATATTTATATTCACGGATTTAAGCATAAGCTGTTGCTTTACATGCTCCAAAGCCATTATAGCTATTTTTGAGTATCAGTAAAGTTTTTAAAGAAAGGAAATTCTATGCGTAAATTAAATTACATAATAATCTGTACTGCTTTAATGCTAATGAATCAAAGCAGTATATATGCTCATCCATTTGATGATGTTCCTGCAGGACACTGGGCTTATCAAGCTATAAGTGAACTTTCAGAAAAAGGTGTTATCAGCAGTGTTGATACGAAGAACTTTTCTGGAAACAAACCTACAGATAGATTCACTATGGCTTCCTGGCTAGCTAAAGGCTTAGCTGAAATAGAAACTAAATATGGTAAAAATCCATCTTCATTAGATAAAAATTCAATTAATAATATTGAAAAATTATCTAATGAATTTTCTGACGAATTATCATTATTGGCTGTTAAATATAATGGTATTTGTAACGATTTAGCTACAGTTAAAGAAGATGTAGCAAATTTAAAATGGGATGTTGCAGAAATCAAAGACAAAATCAAAAATACCGGTGACAAAGTTTTAATTGGCGGTGATTATTTAATCAGAGGTACTGATTTAAAGTATCCACATGGAAATCCTGGTGTACATCAAGCAGCATCTTTGCTTAGATTCAAATTCATGATGAACATAGATAAAGATGTTATGGCTGTAGTTCGTTGGCGTTTAATGAACGGCCTTGGGAATAGCGGGACATGGCGTGGACAAAATCATACAACCGGAATTTGTGACCTGGCTTTTCTACAATTAAAGAATAAACTCAACGGAGATATACTACTTGGTAGAACATTTGAAGCTACTGGTCATTCTTTGCTTATAAATCAATATGTTGATGTCGCAAGATATACAACCAAAAAAGGTGATTTAACCTATCAGCTTAATTCTTATTTTAATCGTAAAGCTGATTCCGATGAATACCAGATTTGGAATTTTAACATCAAACAAAATAAGAAAGATTGCAATTATTACATAGGTTTTTATGGACAACATGGACCAGCAGGTTACAGTCTGACGAATAAAGCTAATGACCCACAAGTTACAGATAGTTCAAGATACGATATTGAACTAGGTTCGCACGGCAAATTAGGTAAATGCGATAATTTTTCTTATGATGTTTCCGCAGTATTTACTAAGTTAAAACAGGATTATGCTGCAGGAGGACCTAATAATATTGATGATAATGGTAAAATCGGATATGTGGCATTGAATTATGAGCCCAAGTCAGAATTTGCAGGAAAAGTATCTTATTATATCGCAGACAAAGAAGCCCATGGTGGTTTATTCCTTGGTGGTGATAGAAGACTAGCCTACGCTCCTGAATCTCCATTGGAAGATATTACCAGATTAGATAACTTGATGCTAGTTATGAATCACTTCTTAATAAATGGCGATATTCATAATTTTACTGATACTAAGATTCAAGTGGAATATAAACCAAAATCTAAACCAAAGCATTATTTCAGATTAGCTTATGATTTATTAAGAGAACAAAAGGATAAAGTCAATGGCATTGATAACTATAATCCATTAGGAACTGATTCTGGTGAAGCCGATGTTTTTACTGCTGAATATAGATATACAATATCACGTAATTTAAAATGGAAGTCTGGTTTTACTAGATTTATGTATGATGGTAAATTAGATAAAGCTAATAATATTGAAGCAGGTCATGGGAAACAGAATAACACTAGAGATTGCGACTACAACTTATTCTGGACAGAATTATATACCAAATTCTAAGAAATGCTCATCTTAAAGCCTCTCCTTGAGGAGTGGTTTCTTCTAAAGGCTCCACTTGAGGGGAGCTGGCGAGCGAATGCTCGTCTGAGGGGTGACCGAACTAGAGTAAATCTTGTTTAGCGATAGCATATTAAAACATTTTTATTAACTATTAATGGTATAAACCAATGTTTATGACAAAGAAGAAGATTAACTACTTGCTAGGTCACCACCCCGTCAGCCTTACAGACTGCCACCCCTCCTCCAGTAGGGGCTTTTAGGACATTTCCAAGAAAACGTATCAATAAAGCTGTGTTACAAAGCTATTATGAAAAGAAAACTAAACTTAGTATTAGGTTCCAATTATGGAGACGAAGGAAAAGGGCAAACTTGTTATAATCTAGCAAGATCTTTTAAATCCTGCTTATCTATTTTAACTAATGGTGGTTGTCAAAGAGGTCACACAGTCGTTAACGATAATAATATAAGACATGTCTTTCAACACTTTGGAAGTGCTACTAGAAGTGATTTAGATTATAACTATTTTAGCAAAAAATACATATTGAACCCAATAATGTTCAAAATAGAATATGAAGCCCTGATTAGTAAAAATATTATTTCAAGTGATTACAA
>ONIU01000059.1 GCA_900317935.1 uncultured bacterium | reverse complement strand
CTCGACCGTGTTTTGTGGGGTATCCTCTGTTTTACAAACCAGCGACAATTCTTCATCTGTCTTCCCAATAAAATAGAAATCTGACACTAAGTTGATGCAGGATACATCAGTCACTTTACAGACAGTCAGTTTATAATCGATTTTCTTCAATTCCATTTGTATTCTTCTCCTAAACAATTATTTCTCATTGTAAGTTCATTTAGCTCAGTATTTTATTATTTATTTTTTATTCGTGAATACATTTTCATATCAATTACATTCCCATTTTTGAACGCATTACTTCGTAATAAGCCTTCATAGGTAAAACCGGCTTTTTCTAACACACGACAAGATGCGGTATTAAATGCAAAGGGTTCTGCGAATATTCTGATTATATTTGTATTTTCAAAGATATAATCACAAGCTTGTATTATGGCACTTGTCATAAAACCATTTCCCCAATATTGTTCACCAATAAAATATCCTATTTCTGCAGTTCTAAAATGAATATTATCGCAACGGAAAATACCTATGCTTCCAATAACCTTATTATTTAGTGTTATTGCAAATGCAAAAGTTTTATTTTCATCAGAGGAGAGCATTGCCATAATAAACTCTTCAGCATTTTTCTCTGAGTAAGGATATGGAATCCCATCCCTTAAATTATTCAGAATTTTAACATTATTTAAATTTTCTGCGAGCTCTTTCTTATCTTCGATTTTCCATTTTCTTATTACTATACTCACTATCATCACCTAAATAAAATCAGATTTGAATAAATTCTATCACAGACTTATAAATAATGTTTTGCATTATACAAAAGTGTTTCATAATCAAAATACAAAATGAAAGCGATTAAATAAATCTATCTATTGCACTAGCAAGATATAAAGGAATATTCGTTATTTTGCCATCTGTAACATAATTCATTTCAGAAAATCTTATTGCAAAATCAGGATTATTTTCCTTTATATATTTTTTGAAAGTAGTTGCAGACTTATTGCTTCCAGCTTTAACTTCTATAGGCACAATATTCGATCCATTTTGAATAACAAAATCTATTTCTCCATATCTTGTAGCATAGTATCGAGGCGGAATTTCAAATTTTTCTTTTAATTGCTGTAAAACAAAGTTTTCTACCAATGCTCCTTTAAATTGGTAGTCGGTTTTTAGCAATATAGAGGAATTGTCTATTCCTGCTTTGTATTTTAACAAACCTGTATCGAACAAATATAATTTGAAGCAGTCTAGTTTATCAAATGCTGCTATAGGGTGTTCTGGCTTTGAAATATTATACACTCTATTTATCATTCCTGCGGAAACAAGCCATTCAATAGCTTCTTCAAAATCTCTAGCCCTTCCACCTTCTCTAACCGCACCGTATACAAATTTTTGATTTTCTTTAGCTAATTGGGAAACAATACTGCGAAAGACCATCAGTAATCTACCACTATTGATTTTTCCGTTATGCTTAGAAAAATCATTTTCGTAAATTTCATTTAATTCCTTTTGTATTTGTAGTATTTTTTTCGGATCTTTTTCCGTTATCCAAGCAGAAACTGATTCAGGCATTCCCCCAATTATTAAATAATAATGATAAATTTCTAATAATTTATTATGAAATATTTCTTCGATTTTTTGATTTTTTTGAATAGATGAATAGTAGTCATATAAACCTTTATCGGTAGCCAACAAAAATTCATCAAAAGTAAGAGGATTAATATTCAATAAATTAATTTTACCTACAGGATAAGATTTTGGCTTAGATAAAAGAGTTCCTAGCAAACTACCTGCTGCGATAAGATGATAATCATTAGCCTTTTCATTAAAATATTTAAGTGAGTTTAAAGCTTCAGGACATTCTTGTATTTCATCAAATATTATTAAAGATTTTTGTGGCTCTATTTTTGAATTAAAAAGCATAGATAAAAGCTCTATTATTCGGTTAGGGTTCTTGTTATTCTCAATAATAGATTTTAATTCTTTTTCCTCGTCAAAATTGCAGTAAACGAAGTTTCTATAATATTTACTTCCGAATTCTTTCATTAACCAAGTTTTACCAACTTGTCTAGCCCCTTTAAGAACTAACGGTTTTCTTGTTGTGCTATTCTTCCATTCGATAAGTTTTTCTGTAGCAAATCTTAACATATTGAATTATAGACCTTTCTATGTTGATTTTGCCACTTTTTTCTATGTTTTTCAAGTCATTTTTGCCATTTTTTACTGTGTTTTTCAAGTCATTTTTGCCACTTTTTACTGTGTTTTTTAAGTAGTTTTTGCACATTTTTACCAAACGCTGATTGAGAGTTGTACTAGTCAATAAAAGTAGACACAAAAAGTTTAATTATAAAAGTAGACACAAAAAGTTTAATTTTTTAATTTAATATTTTTAAAAGTAGACATATATAAAAAATAGAAGCAAATTTCATTTTCAAAAGCAGACATTATACTAGTCAAGAAAAGAAAAAACTCAAAGTTTTAGAATTATATTTCAAAAAGTATGTAAAATCTCAAAGTTTTAGAAGTGTATTTCTAAAAATTTGCATAATCTAATATTTTAATAAAGTTCAATGTTTTAGAAGAATACTTTACGATAAATAAAAAACAGTTATTTTGTTTTTGTGGCATAAACGGCAAAAATATAAAATAGAATTGAAATATCTGCTATTCTTTGATATTATATATTTTATAAAAATGCCAAAAACGGTAAAAATATATAATAGAATAATCATGATAGAACGACCAGAATATTTAAAAGAATTACAAGATAGAATAGGAAATGATTCCATTAAGATTATTACTGGCCTTAGACGTTGTGGCAAGTCATATTTACTTAATGTGATATTTTATAATTACTTATTAAAACAAGATATTAAACCAGAAAACATTATAAAATTCGCTTTTGATTCAGCAGAAGATCTAGATTTAATAGGTGAAAACCTAATTGAATTGGAAAAAGAAAAACGTAAAGTAGATTATAAAAAATTCATGAAGTTTATTGCAGGGAAAATAACTGGTTCTGATAATTATTTCCTGCTTCTAGACGAAGTTCAGCTCTTAGATTCTTTTGAATATGTTTTGAATAGTTATTTAAATAAAGGGAACTTAGATATTTTTGTTACGGGCAGTAACTCTAAGTTTTTGTCATCTGACATTATTACAGAATTTAGAGGACGAGGTGATGAAATTCATGTTATGCCTCTTTCTTTTTCTGAATACTACGGATATGTTGGCGGTGATAAAACAGACGCAATAGAGCAATATATGATTTATGGCGGTTTGCCAAGAGTTGTATTAGCCAAGTCTGATGAACAAAAAGTTAAATATCTTGAATCTCAATTAGAAAAAACCTATTTAAAAGATGTAATTGATAGACAAAAAATAAGGCAAACAGATGAGTTTGGCGAACTATTAAGCATTCTTTCATCAGGAATTTCATCTCTGACAAATCCAAGAAAATTATCAAATACTTTCAAGAGCGAAAAACATGTTGATTTATCTGAAATAACAATCAAGACTTATATTGATTATTTAAAAGAAGCTTTTATCATCAATACTGCTTTAAGATATGACATAAAGGGAAAAAAGTATATTTCTACACCCTATAAAATCTATTTTGAAGACATAGGCTTACGAAATGCTAGACTGGATTTTAGACAAGTTGAGTATACTCACATTATGGAAAACATAATATATAATGAATTAAGATACAGAGGCTTTAAAGTTGATGTCGGCGTTGTTGAGGTTCGTGAAAAAGATTTGCGAAAGATGTTAGAAGTAGATTTTGTAGCTAACAAAGGCAGTGTACGTTATTATATTCAATCAGCTTATGAGATTCCAGATTCAGCAAAAATGGAACAGGAAACCAAGTCTTTGGGCAATATTAAGGATTCTTTTAAAAAAATACTTGTAGTAGAAAAAAATGTAGTTCCTTATCATAATGATAAAGGCTATTTGATAATTGGTTTACGTGATTTTCTATTGCTGCCCAACAGTCTAGAATTATAGGTTTAGAGCAAAAACAATCATGTTTAAGTTAAGACTTTAGTTGCACAAAATTGTGGAATTCCGTTTTTTATTTGCTATTAAAACTTAAATAATATATCAGTTTATAGCTAATTCCTTTGTTGCAGCTTTGAATTTGGCTACTGACATACCCATTCTTTCAGCAGCTTGTTTTAAAGTAAGAACTTTATCTTTTACAAGTTCATTTAGCATTAAAAGCTTACCTTTTTCTTTTGCTTTTGCTTCAAGATAATCAAAAAAATCTTGCATATTCATAAGTAAATCTCTTGTTTTTTTGCAGTAGCTTTGAATTTTCTTACAGACATATTCATTCTTTCAGCAGCTTGCTGGAGTGTTAGAATTCCATCTTCTACAAGACTTGCTAGAATTTCTATTTTACCTTTTTCTATGCCTTTGTTTTCTACTTTATCTAATACTGCTTCACCCATATATTATCAGTCCGTAGCTAATTTCTTTGTTAATGCTTTAAACTTTGCAACAGTTACGTTCATTTCTTCTGCAGCCTGTTGAATTGTAAGAAGTCCTTTTTTCACAAGTTCGGCTAAGGTCAATACTTTGCCTTTTTCAAAACCTCTGGCTTCACCTTTGGCTTCAAGTTTATCTATAAATTCACACATAGTTATTGTCCCTCCATCTTCTTCGTTCGAACTGTTAGGTATAGTAAATACCCTTTCATCTCCAGACATAGAATAAAGTAGTTGCTTTAATTCATCTGGGTGGTCTAAAGTTCGTGGGTCTACTTCATAGTTTGGGTCTTTCTGTTTCTTCAGCCAGTCTATCAGTGACCTGAAATCACTTTTGAATAACTTAACCTGTTCATCAGGTAGATAAGATAAATCTATCAAGTTAATTTTGTAATCACTTACAAAAGGTTTAAACTCTGGTCTTAGCGTAAGAACATCTAACAGGTTCTTATTGCTTTTCCAAGGTTTATCTCCAAGATAAAGCACAAAGGTTATGACAGGATAGAACTTAGGTTGTTCTATTGGTTCTTTTTTCTTCTTAGACTTGCTGTTTTCTATAAGTTGTTTCTTGTAAGCAACTCCATCATAGGCTATAACTCTCAAAGGCATACTACTATCTACGGTTGTCTGGTTTTCTATACCGTAGAGAGCAACCCTGATACCATTTTCTTTCCAAAGTTTAGCTACATCACGTTCCTGTTTATAGTATTTCTTATCAGATTTAAAAGCAGATACTGGTGACATCTCCTAAAGGTCGTCTTCTTTAACTACCTTCTTGCCTTTGAACACAAGACCATTAACAATGTCAGCAAAGACATCGTTATATGCTTCAAGAGTCTTTTCTGCTATATCCTTCTGCCCCATCAAGTGTACTCCTTATGCTTAATTATAAGCTTTAGGAATTTGTACTGCAAGAGGTTAGGAAGTAATTGTTGCTGGCAATGAATTAAACCACTGTGCCTTAGATTTGAGTTATTTTCGCTGGTTGTGGTAATATATATTCAATCCTGCTATTAGCCAATTTTTTAGAGAAATAAGATGACTGACGTATTAACCAAAGAACAAAGACATAAATGTATGCAGGCTATTCGCAGCAAAGATACTTCTGTTGAAGTGAAGCTTCGACAAAGTCTTTTTGCTCGAGGTTTTAGATTTAGGAAAAATGTTGGCAAAATGATTGGTAAACCCGACATTGTGCTCCCTAAGTATAAGACGGTTTTGTCTTGAATGCTGACTGGACAGGATCTTGCTTTTTGATTCAAATACTTATAAAATTAGATACACAGAGTTGAACAAGACAATAGGATTAATCTCAAAGATAATCAATTATGCTAAGTTATTTATCTAAATAATAGAGGAGTTGTGTTATGTTAAAACCTGGGCTTTATGAACAACTAATAAATAATGGTTTGAAGCGTGAATTAGATGAAATAACAGAAGAATGTAAGAGTATTTCCCAGATAGATAAGGCTGAAGCAGCAGAAATTATATCAAAGTATGTATCCGAAGTCCTTCATAGACAGCTAAATATAATTGCTGAAAGCAATAAAGAGGATTCTTTAATAAAACAGATTGAATTAGCAAATAAATTGATTTCTGCAGTTGATGAAAATGAAAAAGAGCCCCTTATTTCTAGTGGAATTAGTGATGAAGAAAATGGTTTACAGTTATTAAGCCTCTTAGATCCTAATGATGAAAAACGAATACTTGGGAAAAAGGCTTCTGATATAGAAAGACCTCAAACTTCATTAGCACAGAGTAGTTTATTTACTGGTGCCCCCAACGAACCACAAATGTTTTCTGAATTAAAAAAGGAAATAGTCTCAGCAGATAGAATAGATATGCTGGTTTCCTTTATTAAATTCAGCGGTCTTAGACTGATACTTGATGAACTTCGTGAGTATACAGAAAAAGGTGGAAAGCTTAGAATCATCACCACAACTTACATGGGAGCTACAGATATTAAAGCTATAGAAAGCTTAAAAAAACTTTCAAATACTGAAATTAAAATTTCTTACGACACAAAAGTAACGAGACTTCATGCAAAAACTTACGTGTTTTATAGAAATACTGGTTTTACTACAGCTTATATAGGTTCTTCCAATCTATCTAGTGCAGCAATAACCAATGGTTTAGAATGGAATGTAAAAATAACAGCTAAAGATCAGCCTCAAACTATAGAAAAGATAAAAGCGACTTTTGAAAGTTATTGGAATAATAGAGATTTTCAAACTTATGATTCAAGCCAGTATGCTAAATTGAATGGGGCTTTAAAACAAGTTTTTAATGAGAAAAAAGACTACTATTGGTTTGATATAAATCCATACCCTTATCAACAGGAAATACTAGATAAACTTCGTGCAGAAAGAGAAGTGCGCAGTCATTACAAGAACCTCGTTGTTGCTGCTACAGGAACAGGCAAAACAGTTGTTGCAGCCTTAGATTATAGGAGTTTTAAAGCCGCAAATTCTAGAAGCAGATTATTGTTTGTTGCTCACAGAGAAGAAATACTCAAACAAAGCTTAGCTACATTTCAAGGTGTTTTAAAAGACCCTAATTTTGGAGAATTATTTGTTGGAAACAACAGACCTGAAGGGTTTAATTATCTATTCTGCTCTATACAAACACTAAATTCAAGAGAATTATGTGATGCATTACCTAGCGATTATTTTGATTATATTGTCGTAGACGAATTTCATCATGCTTGTGCAGACACTTATCAACGTTTATTAGAATACTTTAAACCTAAAGTTTTATTAGGTTTAACAGCAACTCCTGAACGTATGGACGGTGGGGATGTATTGGGATATTTTGACGGAAGAATAGCCGCTGAAATACGTTTGCCTGAAGCAATAAATAGGCAACTTCTTGTTCCTTTTCAATATTTTGGAGTCAGTGATACTGCTGATTTACAAAGAATTGCTTGGGATAAAGGCGGATATAAAAAATCTGAATTAACTAGAATCTATGCCATTGATGAAATATCTAGAACTATCAGAGCAGATAATATTCTTAAATCCTGTGAAAAATATATTACTAATATAGACAACGTTAAAGGGCTAGGGTTCTGTGTTTCAATAGAACATGCCAATTTTATGGCAGATTATTTTAATAAACAGGGAATTAGTTCTATTTCCTTAAATAGTTCTTCAAAAGACGATGAACGCTTTTCTGCAAAGGAAAAACTAATAAAAGGCGAAATAAAATTTATTTTTGTTGTGGATTTGTACAATGAAGGGGTTGATATTCCCGAAGTAAATACTGTTTTATTTTTAAGACCTACTGAGTCATTAACTGTATTTTTACAGCAGTTAGGCCGTGGTTTAAGATTGTCTGATAATAAGGACTGTTTAACAGTGCTAGATTTTGTTGGACAAGCCAATAAAAACTACGATTTTGAGCAAAAGTTTACTGCTTTACTTAATAATACGAGACATAGCATCGTTGATGAAATAAAAATGGGGTTTATTTCTCTTCCAAAGGGTTGTTATATTAAACTAGAAAAGAAAGCACAAAAAGCAATCCTAGATAATATAAAAGCTCATTTTTATTCAAAAAATGGTTTATTAGAAAGAATTAAGTATTTTAAAGAAGAAAGCGGTCTAGAACTCACTTTATCGAATTTTTTAAATTTCCATAAATTATCTATTTCTTTAATTTATGGTAAAAAGAATACTTTTTCTAGATTATGTTCTAATGCAGGAGTTTTAGATAATTTTTCAGAAGCAATAGAAGACAGAATAACAACTGCTTTTGCAAAACTTGCTTCATTAGATTCGAGAAGACTATTAGATTTTTTACTAAAAGAACTTCCTAATGTTGATATTTGGCAATGGGATTCATTTTCCAATATAGAAAAAAGAATGATAAATATGTTTTCTGTAACAATGTGGCCAGAAAGACTAGAAAAATGGACAGTAACAGATGGTTATAATTATGTAAAAACTCTAAAGAACTATCCTGTTTTATTTAATGAATTATTAGAGTTATTGGCTTATCAAAAAGAAAAGATTGATTTTGTTGATATAAAAACAGATATTTTTATAGATTCACCTCTAGACGTTTATTCAAGTTATACAAGAGATCAACTTCTTGTGGCTATGGATTTCTTTACTCCTGCTAATGTTCGTGAAGGTGTTAAATGGCTAGAAAATATTAATACCGATGTCTTTATGGTAACCTTAAATAAATCAGATAAAGATTACTCTCCGTCAACAATGTATGAAGATTATTCTATAAATGAACAATTATTCCATTGGCAAAGCCAAAGCACAACTAGCGAAGAATCGAAAGTTGGTCAGCGTTATATAAACCATGTTTCAATGAATACTAATGTTTTGCTTTTTGTTAGAGATTTTAAGAAAAATGATTTGGGTACAACGCCTTATACTTTCTTAGGCCCAGTTGAATATGTGAGTCACACAGGAAGCAAACCAATGAGTATAATTTGGAAACTTCGTTATCCAATTCCCGCAAAATACATTAAAAAGACAAATAAGCTTATCGCTTAGTATAAAATGGTTATTCTTTCACAAATGGATAATGTTGTGGTTGAAGGGGCCAATCGCAACAGGAAATATAGGTTAAGGGAATAACTCGTCCACCAGCTAGAATTTTATCTATCTTTTTAAAGAAGTGTTTTATAATCTACTAGTTTTTTGCTAAAGCAAAACTATAAGTGTTAAGTCCAGTGCCTTTAATAAGGAGCAAAAATATTCTTGTGTTTTTGATTATGTATATATAGAATAAAAATATGTAATGGTAGTAAATCAATAAGGTAATTATACTATGAATGCTCAAACATTGATTCCTGTAAGAATAGTTTCAAATGCACTTGAAGTAATTTCTTCTGGTACATTTCTTACGGCTGATAGCAATAAAGCAGAGATTTTTCTAGGTAACTTGTGTTTTGAATTGAGGTTTTCCAACACTGATGGTATAGCTAGAATGAAAGCTGAAGATGGAGAAAAAGGGAAACGTATAGTATTCAATCTTGAAAATTTTAATAATCCTCTAGGGGCTGGAAATACAATTCCCTTAGAAGTTGGTGAATTGAACAACAGAAAACTTTATTTTTCTTTTTATATAAATGCATACGATTCAGATTCAATTAAAAGAGTTACCTATACTTTTTATCTAGGAGAAAATTGTAATGAGCAATAGTTATAATGGTTCTCTGACAAGTAATGGTATTATTAGTAATGTTAACCAGTTTTTGGTAGGGCATTTTACTTCATCAAATAAAATAAACGAATATAATAAAGATAAATTAATAAAAGAAGGTAGAAGTGATGAAGCTGATGAGATGAGATTTCAAGATCTTTTAGTAGAATTAGAAAAATTAAACTTTACTATTAATAATCCTATGGAGATAAAATCTTATTTGTATAAGAATAGGGATTTATTTGCTAGGTTATTATTGATTTGCCAAAAAACAAAGGAATTATTTTCTGATGTTAATGAATTTTCATTAGTTTTGAATACGGATAGAGAAGATCCGACATTTAAGAGTCTAGAACTAATACTCAAAGTAGATAATTTTACAGAAGAAATTGAAACTAGAATTTCTAATTTTATGATGAGTAAAACATTTGATTTCCTTCAATATACTAATTGTTTCTTCTTTATTTTCCAGGAGAATTGAATGAATTTTGATTGGAGTAAATTTGGAAAATTTTCTGAATGGCTAGAAAAAGTAGATGATTCAGAAGTGGATGAAGAAACAAGAATTAGAAATATGATTAGCAGAATGTCTTATCATGCATATCATTGTTTATTAAATTGGGTTGGACAACATTCTAGCTATAAAATAGAACTAGGCGAACAAACCCATAAATCATTAATAAATCATTTATATAAAATAAAGAAAACGGATAAGGCAAAATGGTATAAACAATTAAAAGAATATAGAGAACAATGTGATTACGATGATGAAATTATTTCTTTAAAAGATACTTTAAATAAATCAAAAATTTTGTATCACCATATAATTGATTCTCTTTCTCAGTATTCTAAAAAGCCTGAAATACAAGATTAAAGTTTTCCTGCTTAATTAAGTCGTTCAAATCAAGCAACCTTTGTTGATATTTCTAAAACTGAACAAACTCTAAACTTAGTTCGTAGCTACTTCTTTCATAGCTGCTTTAAACTTAGCAACAGTCATACCCATTCTTTCTGCAGCTTGTTTCAAAGTAAGTATTCCATCTTTGACAAGTTCAGCGAACGCAGATATTTTGCCTTTTTCGATACCCTTTTCGATACCCCTGTTTTCTATCCTATCTAATACTTCACACATTGTTACAGGTTTTCCTTTCTTTTCAATTAACTTAGCATCAGGTGTGAATCTTTCATTACCAGTAAGAATGCGCAACAAACGTAATACCTCTGTTACGTGCTTTATAATGCTATTTGAAGGAAGCACTAATTATTAGTAATTAGCAAGGAGTAATAAATAATTATTGATTTTTCATCGTTTTTGTTATAGAAGTTAGAAGCTTTAATAATTCTTCATTGTCGTTTTTTATACTGTCGAATTCAAAATCATTCATATAATCACTCTCATAAAGAAGTTCTAACCAATATTCTGTTTCATTAGCTTCTTTAAAAGCGATATACATTTTTGCAGTAAAATCTTTTTTAGATTGTGCGCACTGGGCTTCTTTAACATTAGCTCCTATACTAGTTCCACTCTTAAGTATCTGTTTCGCTATAATGTATTCTTTTTTATTTTTACAAAGATAATTATATAATTCAATAATTCTTAGAGCAAAAGCTTTACTTTTCTCCATTATTATATTTTCTTTGGTATTATAATTACTCATTTCTCATTACTAATTGCTAATTTGCTATATCTTTCTGCCCTATTCGAGTGTACTCCCTATGGCTTAATCATAAGATTTATAGGATAAGGTTGCAAGAGGGTTATTCTCTCTCAAATGGATAATGTTATTGTTGAAGGTGCCAACCACACAATAGGCTATATAGATTAAGGGAATAAAACAAGCTTAGAATGCTTTATAGCCTGTTTTTATTTGATTACCAATATAATCCTAATATTTCATATACCGATTGAA
Source organism: uncultured bacterium (assembly GCA_900317935.1). Lineage (GTDB taxonomy): Bacteria > Muiribacteriota > Ozemobacteria > Ozemobacterales > Ozemobacteraceae > RUG334. Next base: position 19,930 of record ONIU01000059.1, on the reverse strand, counting down.
TCAAAGACTATTTTTTTTAGGTATTCTTTCTTTGAAAAATTATTACCATCTTTGTAAATTTCAATGTTTCTTATTTGCCCTGCCCAAAAATATAAATCTTGGAAAATATATTGATGTATTTGTAAAAGATGTTTTAAATCATAGTCACCCTTTAATGGGTTTAATGCTAGTTCTTTTAATCTGTAAACAGTATAATTTGCCTCAGCTTCGTCAAGTTGTTTTTGGTCTTTTATGTTAAGTTTATTTTTTAATACTTGAGTATTTGCCCAAAGATAAGAATCAATCATTGCAAGAATCTTTCACCTTGTATTTTTTATCAAGGAAAATTTTCAAATCCTGCATTGTTGCTTCTCCTCTTTTTTCTTTCTCAACATAGTTTTTAAAATCTTTTGTCGGTTCTAAGCCGTCAACCTTAATTAATCCAATTGCGTAATCCCAAGCTTCATTGTTTGTCATTTACTAACTCCTATAAAAATTCTCAGAATAGTTAGTGTCTCAAAACCTATTATTTGTGATTATATCTGTTATAACAATTCTAGTCAAACTTATATAAAACGTATTATTAGTAAATCTTTATAGATAGAAAAATGCGGATTTAACCTGTATTATATTCTATCTAATATATCGCAGATGTTTCACGTTTAATCTGTATCGAAAGAATTATGCTTATAATAAATCATCATTTCGGCTAAAATGTAAACATTTCGGCTAAAATGTAAATATAGTCCAAATTAGCCGAAACAAAGTTACACCACTTTAGAATTTTACCTATATTGACTTTAGATTTTTCCCTATGAATTTTAGAAATTGCTATGGATATTAACGGAATAAAGTATGTTTCCTGGCGGGATTGGAGTTCTTTTGCTGTGAAATAAATCAAACCATAAATATTGTTTTATATGCTTTAATGAAAAACATAATCATTGGGTTTGAGGGAAGAGAAATAATTACAAAAAAATAATTTTTATTTGTTAAAGAAAATGCAACTTTGTCCGAAAAAGGTGATGGATTTGTTTGCCTCCTTATTTTTCGGGCCGAGTAAAGAAACTCGGCTTTCTTTGTTTTAGATTAAATAAGATTATAACGATTTTATATTGGAGGGCGGTTGAGGACTATTCTTTTTGGCAGTTTTGTAGATTGTTGTAAGTTCAAAAATAATTAGAGATATTACAATGACAGCGAGAATAGATTTCAGCCAGAATTTTAGGTCTGATTCAGATTGAGTTTTAGGTTTTATTCCTAAAATAGAACGATGTCGGTTCGCTTCTTGATTATCATTGTTTTTTTCAGCTAATTCCAGATATACCATTCTAAGTTTTATGTTGTTTGGGTTGGATAAAAGTTTTTTATCTAATTCAATTCTAGCCTTAGCGTATGGCATTTCATGAAGAAGCTGAATAAATTGTTTCTCTTCTAATACTTTATTTTGGTTTCTTTTGTAGTAATAGTCTCTATTAGAATCTGTTTTTAACCATAAAGGCTTTGCCGTTTCAGGGGCAAGAGCGTTAGCCTGTTTCCAATAGCTTTCAGCTAATTTGGTATTTCCTGATAATAAAGCCTTTTTGGCTTTTTGCATTAGGGAAGAAGCCAACTGTTTTTTCGAAGGTTCTTTGTTTTGTGCGGCAGCGTGACCTAGTAAAGTAAAATAAAAAAAAGAAAACAGAAGAATCATTAGCATTAAGCTATAATGTTCGGCATTTTTCATGGATGAGTGGGTGCCCGGTCTATTCTAATCATTCGAATTTCGTTTTCGCCGCGAGTGCTGTCACCAAGTTTATTCTGGTAAGGATATTCATCTATTGACATAGTATTCAATTTGATATTGTCGACAAAAGTTGCAGAAGCGTCTTTCCCTCTTTCCCACGCAAGAGGCATGTCGCCAGAAGCAATTTCAAAACTGGTATTACTGGCATAATTAATAGAAACATTCCAATATATTTGAGCGGTATCGGTTCCCCACAGATGAGCTGGAACGGAATTGTCTCTTAAATCAGTTTTTCGTAAGAATCCCCAATAGGTTAAGGAAGCTATTTTGGCTCTAATGGTATCTGGAGTATCGGTAGCGCAAAAATCTTCCCAGCCTGGAAGCGGAGTAGAACTTGAGGCTGCTAATCTAGCCATATCTATTGCTTCACGAAGCTGGCTTAAATCTGAATTATAAAATGCTTCGTTTTCTCTTATTACCTGGGTTTGTTCATCGGGCATAAGTTTCATGGCTATAATAGCTGCAACAACAAGCATAATTATAACCATCATAAGCATGGAACCTTTTTTATCTGATGTTCTACGCATATTCTGCCTCTGAAAAAAACTTCCTATATTTAATATTAATAATATCGACTAGCATAATCAAGACCGATAAAAATATTTTTATCGGTCTTGGTTAGAAAGCTTATTTTATTTCTACATTTCTTAATGCTTCAGCAGCATCTTCGGGAGGAGTAGGATTTATATAAAAACCTGAACCCCATTCAAACCCTGCTGTTTTGGTTAGCTTTGGTATTATTTCAACATGCCAGTGATAGAAATCTTTATAAGAATCAGAACAAGGTGATGAGTGAATTATAAAGTTGTAAGGCTGACCTGGCAATAAAGTTTCTAGTTTTTTTAATGCAATCTGCAGAGTATTAGCAAAAAGAGGAACCATAGAATTTTCAAGCATTTCAAAGAATGGAAAATGATTCTTGGGAGCTATTTCCATTTCGAATGGAAATCTAGAAGCAAATGGGCAGAAAATTATAAAATTGTCGTCTTCATAAACTAATCTGCTTTTGCTTTTGGATTCCTGCTTAATTATATCGCAGATTAAGCATCTATCATGGTAATGGAAATACTCACGGCACCCTTCCAATTCTTCCTCTATTCTTTTAGGAATAATAGGGGTAGCGATTATGTGGGAATGAGCATGTGATAATGCAGATAAACCAGCACCGCTATTTTTAACAATCATTAAATGTTTGTATCTTGGATTCTTCTTTAATTCTAAAAGACGCTGCTTATATGCCCAGATTATTTCTTTAACCTGAGTTGGAGTAGCATTTGAAAAAGTTGTATTGTGATCTGGCGCTTCTATAACCATTTCATGAACGCCTATTGAATTCATGGCGTCAAACATGCCGATTCCTTCACGGTTTGAATCACCTTCAGGAATAAGTATCGGAACTTTATCCGGAATTATTCTTACCCACCAGCCTGGCGTATCTGCGGCAGTGCCAGCTGTTCTAAATGAGAGGGTTTCTGGCGGAGTCATTGATTCGTGACCTTGACAGAAAGGACAGTGTTCTGCGTCATCTGTTGCAGCTGTTTCAACTTTTTTGAAATCAGAGGGGCGTTTACCTCTTTCGGGAGATATGATTACCCATTGTTTAAGGATTGGATCTTTTCTTAATTGTGGCATTTTTTTATCCTTCCTTATTTGCTTTTAATCAAAAACTGTGCTGCTTTTTCAGGAGCGACAGGATTGATATAGAAGCCGGAACCCCATTCAAATCCAGCTGTTTTTGACAATCTAGGCAGAATTTCTATATGCCAGTGATAATAGTCTGCACAGTGTTCATCGCATGGTGATGTGTGTATTACAAAATTGAAAGGAGGATTATCAAGAGTTTTTATCAATTTTTGAAGTGTGGAATGCATAACATCGGCAAGACCATCTATTTCAGCTTCATCTATATCGCCGAAAGAGTCTTTGTGGTCTTTGGGAGCAATCCATGTTTCGAAAGGAAATCTAGCTGCAAATGGCTCAAAGGCTACAAACTGTTCATTTTCATGAACAATTCTGTCGCCCTGGCTGAGTTCCTGTCTAATAATATCACAGAAGACGCATCTTTCTTTATAGTAATAATAAGTTTTTGCACCGTCTATTTCTTCCATTGCTCTTTTAGGAATAATAGGAGTGGCAATGAGCTGAGAATGAGGATGGTCTAAGCTTGCTCCAGCAGCCTGCCCATTGTTTTTGAAAATGAGAATATATCTAAAACGACGGTCACGTCTCAAATCTCTGTATCTATCAACATAAGCATGAAGTATACGGGCGATTTGTTCTGAAGTATAGTTATGAAAACCGTCTTCATGTCTTGGAGACTCGATTATTACTTCGTGGGCACCAACACCGTTCATCATGTCGTAAACACCGATACCAGTACGGTCTAAATCGCCTTCTATTTGTAAAGCGGGAAATTTGTTCGGTACAACTCTGACAGCCCAACCTGGATTGTTCGGAAGAGTATCAGGGGTACGGTAAGACATGACTTCTGGAGGAGACATAGATTCATTCCCTTCGCAGAATGGACATTTTATTTGCTGATGGGGTGGTTGAACTGTTTTGAAATCTTCAGGTGTTTTTGCCTGTTCGTGCAGTATTATAACCCATCTTTTTGTGACAGGATCTTTTCTAAGCTGAGGCATTTATTACTCCTTGTAGCTTAATTCGAGAGGATTATACTATAGTACATTGTTAATTAGCAAGATTTTTGATTTATTAATGAAATGTTCTGTTTTACCTCGTTTGAGTATGAAAAGTGTAAAAGAAAGCATAGAAAAAATAAATAAAATTTAATACTGTGTACAAAGTTTAAAACAAAAAAGTTGACAACTGACGTGCACTCGGTTATTGTAATTGAGGTGCAAAATTTACTTGCTTATCATTAGGTAATTATGTATAGAGGTAACTAACGTGGGACGAAAACGAACCTGTGAATTGCCCTTCTGTCACGGCGTTGTAGAGGGCACGAAAAATAAACGAAGATGTGATAATGATAGAAATATTCATCTGCATCAGATTATTTCTAAAAGTGTAAGACGCATAATGCGTTATCTTGAAAATCATGGTGAAGTTACGGCTAATGATGTTAACCATGATTTGTTCAAAGGCGAACTTGACAAAAATGAAAAAGGTTCTATGTATCGTCTTTTTCAGGCTATGGTTAGAGAAAACTATCTCGTTGAATGTGGAAAACGTGATGGTCTGAAAGTATATTCTTGTACAAAGAATAATAAAGCTGAAACCAGTTCGGAAGAAAAAGAACCTGAAGTAGTTAACGAACAGGAAACTCAGCCAGAAGCTCAGCCTGCTCCTATTGTTATTGAACGTAGACTTAGTCCTGAAGAAATACTTTTGGGTAAACTAAGAGAATTTGTTCATATGAAGAGCGGACAATGGAATCATGAAGATTGGATATGGTTGCTTAACAGGCCTGATATCAGAGAATTCGGAATGTCGGAAAACGATATAGGCAGACTTCTTGAAGAAGAAAAAGCAAGATATTGGTTACAAAGGAATAATTACTGATAAGCTGGAAAAAGTTGAAGGGTTCAGTTTCATACTGAACCCTTTTTTAATTTAGATAAACAAACCCAAAAAGATAAAAAAAACACCAGATATATAATCTGGTGTTTTTTATAGACCGAAATATCAGATTTTATTCATCGTCATCTTCGTCGTCGAAGTCATCGTCGTCTTCATCGTCGAAGTCATCATCGTCTTCGTCATCGAAGTCTTCATCGTCTTCGTCGCCAAAGTCATCATCGTCTTCATCGTCGAATTCGTCATCTTCGTATTCATCATCTTCGTCATAATCTTCATCTTCGAATTCGTCGTCTTCTAGATCGTCATCATCATCTTCGTAGTCATCATCGTCTTCGTCGTAGTCGTCATCGTCTTCGTCGTAATCATCATCTTCATCATCATCGTCGAAGTCGTCATCGTCATCGTCGAAGTCTTCATCATCGTCTTCGTCATCGAAGTCATCATCATCTTCGTCATCGAAGTCGTCATCATCTTCTTCGTCATCAAAATCATCATCTACATATTTTTTCTTTGCTGCAAGCAATTCTAAATCATCATTGTCATAATAATATTTTGGCATTGTGATTACCCCTTTCTTGGTGGTCAAGTGTCAAAATTTGAATTAAACTATTCAGATTGCAATATATGCATAGTTGATTATTGGTGTCAACTTTTTTTTTATTAAATTTTATAAAAGATAAAAAATAATGTGAAATATAGAATAAAAGATAGTTGCGCTATTGATATTATATTATAGAGGTAGTTACTTAATGAATAAAAAGGGTTAAAACTCAGTATTTATAATAGTTTTAGATGTATGATTTTAGAAAAAATAGCTGATTTTAGAAAGTGATTCTAAAAATCAGGGTCGATTTTTAGAATAGCTATATATAAAAATTGATTATAAGCTAAAATTATGTTTAAATTTTTTTAAAAGTGTACACATAATTTCTTGACTATTTAAGAAATATGGTTTAATATACAACCACCAAATTGGTTTTAGGAGATTAATTAATGTTTCAAGGCCTTTCAGAAAAGCTGATAAGCGTATTTGAAAAGATGCGCGGCATTGGTAAGCTTACCGAAAAAGATGTTGATTCTGCTTTAAATGAAGTCAAAATGGCTTTATTAGAAGCTGATGTCAATTTCAAGGTAGTAAAAAGCTTTATCAAACGTATAAAAGAACGCGCACTGGGTGCTGAAATATTAAAGAGTCTCACTCCTGGCCAGCAGGTTATTAAGATTGTTCATGAAGAACTGGTAACTCTATTAGGTAGCGAAAGATCAAAAATTACAGTTTCGCCAAAGAAGCCAACTATTATATTGATGGCTGGTCTTCAGGGTTCCGGTAAGACTACTACTAGTGCAAAATTAGCTTTAAATCTTCGTAAGGAAGAAAAGAAGAAGCCTTTGCTGGTAGCCTGCGATATTTATAGACCTGCAGCAATCAAGCAACTTCAAGTTCTTGGCGATCAGCTTGGAATAGAAGTTTTTGTTGGAGAAGAAGGGCAGAAGCCTGCTTTAATAGCTAAAAATGCTGTTAAATATGCTCTTGATAATGACCTTGATACAGTAATCATAGATACTGCTGGTCGTCTGCATATTGATGAAGATATGATGGGCGAAGTCAAGGATATTAAAGAAAGCGTTAATCCTCATGAAATTCTTCTCGTAGTTGATGCAATGACTGGTCAGGATGCCGTTAACATGGCAACAGCATTTAATCAGATGCTGGAACTCACTGGTATAATTTTAACTAAGTTGGACGGTGATGCTAGAGGTGGTGCTGCACTTTCCATTCGCGAAGTTACTGGGAAACCAGTAAAATTCGTAGGTGTAGGAGAAAAGACCTCATCTTTGGAACCATTTTATCCGGATAGAATGGCTCAGAGAATTCTTGGAATGGGCGATGTGCTTTCTCTTATTGAAAAAGCACAGGAAAATTTTGATGAAGAAAAGATGAAGGAAATAGAAAAAAGAGTTCTTGATGCAGAATTCAATTTTAATGATTTCCTTTATCAACTTAATCAAATCAAAAGAATGGGACCTCTTGATCAGTTGCTCGGAATGATACCTGGTATGTCACAACTTGGCGATCTTTCTGGTTTTTCCTTTGATGATAAGAGGTTTAAACGTTTTGAAGCAATTATTCTGTCTATGACAGAAAAAGAAAGAAATCATCCTGATCTTCTTGATTCTTCTAGACGTAGAAGAATTGCTGAAGGCAGTGGTAATGACATTGCTGAAGTCAATATGATGTTAAAGCAATTTCAACAGATGCGTAAGATGATGAAGCAGCTCGGCAATTTTGGAAAACGCCGAGGTGGCAGATTATCTAAGTTTTTTGGAATGTAAGAACCGGTTTTCGGTTTGAACAAATATAAGGAGTTATAAAATGGCTGTTTCTATTAGATTAAAAATGCTTGGTACTAAACACAGACCCAGCTACAGAATCGTTGCTCTTGACAGTCGCAAGAACCGCGATGGTATCACTCTTGACAATCTTGGTATGTATGATCCATTAGCTTCAGAAGCTAAGGTCGAAATCAAAGAAGAAGAAATCATCAACTATTTGAACAATGGTGCTGTTCCTTCTTTAACTGTAAAGAACCTTCTTCGCCAAAAAGGTATCGTAAGAGTTCAGCAGAAGTCTGAAAAGGGTTCTGTAAAATTAGTTTGGGCTAAACGTTCTTAATAGAGTCAGAGGTTCGTAAATGACTCAGATAGCTCAAAATACTCTCGAAAAGCTAGTAAAAGCACTTGTTGAGCATCCTGAAGAAGTTGTTGTTACTCCAATCGAAGGAGAAGGAACAATAGTATTTGAAGTTCAGGTTAATCCGGAAGATGCCGGTAAGATTATTGGTAAGAAGGGCAAAACAATCAATGCTCTTCGCACTATAATCAGAAGCTCTGCTAATACTGGAACTAAGAAAGTAATAATGGAACTTGTTTAAGCGTTGAAAGGTCTTATGGCTAATAACCTTAGAAAACCTGATATAATCTGTATTAAATCAGCTAAAACAGTTGCTGCTGATAAAGAAAATTGGATAGCAATTGGGCAGATTCGAAAAACAGTAGGTTTGCAAGGTTGGCTCAGAATTAGCTTAATGACAGATTTCCCCGACAGATTTGAGCCAGGAGAAGAGTTGCTTTTTAAAAAGCAGACTGGTATTCCTGAATCTGTTATAGTCAGTGAATGGCGTCCCCATTTTGCTGAGAATGCAGTTGATATTCTTGTTGAAGGAATAGAAAGCTGCGAGGCTGCTGCCGAATATGTGAACTCTCTTGTGGTCATTCCTAAAGATGAGCGTGAGGAATTAGATTCAGACGATGAATTTTATCCCGACGAATTGGAAGGAATGAAGGTTTTATCTCCAAAAGGTGTTTGCTGCGGAAGAGTCATTAGAATGGAAGCAGATGCTCCATGTCCTTATTTACTGGTTTCAAGTGAAGAAGCCGGTGAGGTAATGATTCCTTTCAGACATGACTTTATAAGTAGTGTTGATAAAGCAAACAAGTCTTTGAAACTGACCGAAGATATTTCTTTCCACATACCGGTAGAATGATATGAGAGCAGATATTATCACTCTGCTTCCGCAGATCTTTGAAAAAGTATTTGATGAAAGCGTTCTGGGTTCTGCCGTAAAGAACGGGCTAATCAATATAGTTTTACATCAATTTAGAGACTATGGTGATGGCCGTCACAAAACGGTTGATGACACTCCGTTTGGAGGTGGGCCAGGGATGGTTTTCAAGCCTTCTCCTCTTGTAAATTGTATTAGAGATGTTAGAAAACTTGATGTTCCTGCTCCGGTTATAGGATTGACACCTCAGGGAGTGCCTCTGAATCAGAACCTTGTTAAAGAACTTGCTGAATTCGACCGCATTATTCTTGTATGCGGCAGGTATGAAGGTTTTGATGAAAGAATTATTCATGAATTTGACTTTCAACTGTCTATAGGAGATTATGTGCTTACTGGTGGTGAAATAGCTGCTATGGCGGTAATTGATGCGGTCTCTCGTATGATTCCTGGAACGGTTGGGTGTAGAGAATCAGTTGTTCAGGATTCCTTTTATGAAGGAGTTTTGGATCACCCTCAATATACCAGACCTTCAAATTGGGAAGGCTTGGAAGTTCCAAGTGTTCTACAGGAAGGGAACCATGCTTTAATTAATAAATTTAGACGTTCTCGGTCCTTGTTGACTACTGCAGTCAGCAGACCTGACATATTAGCTTCCACTGATTTATCTGATTCAGATAAAGAAATTTTTCAGAATCTTATAAGTCCAGAAGATTAGTATAATTTGAAATAAATATTCCGGAAGGAGTTTTTCCATGAATCCCGTAATTGAAACTATTGAAAGAAGTTATCAGAAAAAAGAAGAAGAAATACCTAGCTTTATTGCTGGCGATACTGTTCGTCTTGAAATAAAGGTTCGTGAAGGTGATAAAGAACGCCTTCAGGCTTTTGAAGGTATTGTTATTGCTCGCAAAAACACTGGTTTGCGTGAAAACTTCACTGTAAGAAAGATTTCTTATGGTGTAGGCGTTGAAAGAACATTCATGCTCCATTCTCCCAATATCGCTTCTATCTCTGTTCTTCGCAGAGGTAATGTTGCAAGAGCAAAACTTTATTATTTACGTGACAGAGTTGGTAAGAAGACTCGTGTTAAAGACAAAATCTTCGCTAAGGATAAAGACTGATTTTGGACGAATTAACTAGTCCTAGTAGTGAAGAAAAATCTACTGGGGTATTCATACATGATTTATCTGTTCGTTTTAATGAGCAGGTAATTCCATTGGAAGCACTGGATCCAACTGAAGTTTTGGCTGAATCTAAACTTCAGTTGGCAGGCAGTGTTTCTGGCGCAGTAAAAAGCGGTGTTCAGGTTTGTTATGAACAAACCTACCGCCCTTTTTCGGCTTTAAAAACAGTAACAGATAAAGATCATCTGAATTTGGGAAAGTTCAGATTTGAATTAAATCTTCACAGTGGGATGAATAATTTTGTTTTAAAATTAGTTACCCCTGAAGGTGAAGTTCTAGATTCTAAATCTTTTTCTTTGTGCTTCAAAGGATCTTTTAGAGAATGGAATGAGACCATATTCATAGCTTTTTTCCTAGCTATATTAATACGTGGTCTTGTTGTTCAAGCTTTTTGGATTCCTACAGGAAGCATGGAGCCTACACTTTTAGGAGAAGAAAAAACTCCAGATAATAGAGTTGTGAGAAGCGGAGACCGTATTTTAGTTAACCGTTTTGCATATACTTTTGATTTTTCCCTAGACGGCAGACTACCATTTGGAAGTAGTGCCAGATATTGGCTTAAACTTCCAGAACGCGGGGATATAGTCGTTTTCAAATTCCCTGACAAAGATCCCACTGCCGCTCCAAAAGATTATATTAAACGTGTGATTGGTTTACCTGGTGATGAAGTTAAAATAGTCGATGGTATCACATACGTTAATAATATTCCTTTAACAGAACCTTATATAAAAGAAAAACCGGTAATGGATTTCCCTTTGGACCGTCCGGTAGAAGTTGTTAAGCCTGGTTATTTATTTGTTATGGGTGATAACAGAAACAATAGTTTTGACAGTCGTTTTTGGGGACAAATGCCTTTGACTAATCTTAAAGGGCAGGCGATTTTCAGCTATCTTCCTTTAAACAGACTTGGTCCCATTAAGAGTTATACCCATGAAAATCTTCTTCCCGATAAGGTTTCAAATGCATCTCATTAATTTATGAATAAAGATTTACCTGGTCATATAAGAAAGGCATTCCGCTCTGTGGAGCGATATTTGCCTGTTGTGGATGTAATTGTCGAACTTGTTGACGCTAGAATGCCCAGTGGTTCCAGATTAAAAGACTTTGTTGGAAAACTAGGAAAGATTTCTGTTATTGCTTTGTCGAAGTCAGATTTAGCAGACAAAGAACAGACAAAGCTTTGGATAGACAAGTATAAAAGTGATGGTTATGCTTGTGTTGCCTTAGACTGCAGAGATAGAAATTCAGTAAAAAATCTTTCAAAGATTATCCGTTCAGCAGCATCAGAAAGTTTAAACAGGAAGAACTCGCCTAGCCGCAAGGTTCGCAGAGTTATGGTAATAGGTATTCCGAATGTTGGTAAATCTACTTTGATTAATTCATTGGCTGGTAGAGCCGCTGCAAGGGCAGCTAATATGCCAGGGGTTACAAGAAGTGTTCAATGGATAAAGATTTCTGGTGAATTAGAATTGCTGGATTTACCTGGAATATTGGATTTTGCTCTGCTAAGACGCGGGGATATCTTAAAGCTTATCAACACCATTCCTGGACGGGATGATGATACTTATACAAAAGCAAAGAATCTTTGCAGAATACTTTATTTAACTGGGAATGAACGTATACTTCCTGAATATGGAGAGTATGACCAGAATTTTGACAAGTTTGTTTCAGAGTATGCTAGAAGAATGAATTTTGTTATCAAGGGTGGCAATCCAGATTTGCAGCGAGCTACAAATGATATCGTTAAGCGTTTTCAAAGCGGTGGTTTTGGAAAAGTTACTTTAGAAAGTCCTGATAAAGACTTTTCAGAAGTTTTTGCAGAATATGAGCAGAATAATTCTGAAAACTTTGAGGAATTGGAAAATGTCTGATGTACCTGTTTGTATAAATCTTTCAGAAGAATTAACCAGATTAATGTTCTCTTCTAATGCCGAAAATGGTCTAACACTTATCAGAAGTGTTCCTGATCTGAATGTTAAAGCTAGAGGAAATTGTCTGACTATCAGCGGTAAAGATGATAAAGTTAAGATTGTTAAACAGTTTATCAAAATTCTTAATACAAGGATTAGTCATCATGAGGAACTAGAATACGCTGATGTGAGAAGAGTTTTCCGACAATTGAATAACTTGAATAATGCTCAGATTGAATCGGATAAAGAAGCAATCTTTTCTGAATTGCTTTCTACTCACAGTGGTAGGCCAATAAAAGCTAAAACCGCTAATCAGAAATATTATTTAGATTCTATTGATAAAAATACAATAACCATAGCTAGAGGTCCTGCTGGAACAGGCAAGACATATTTAGCTGCTGCAATGGCTGTAAAAGCTTTAAGAGAAAAAAGAATCAGCCGCATAATCTTATCGCGACCAGTTATTGAAGCTGGTGAAAGCCTGGGATATCTGCCAGGTGACTTAAAGGAAAAGGTCGACCCACATTTTAGACCTCTTTATGATTCTCTGCAGGATTTTATAGGTTTGAGCAAGTTTGAACAATTTGTCAGACAGGGAATTATCGAAATAACACCCTTAGCTTATATGAGAGGTAGAACTTTCAATGAATCTTTTGTTGTTCTGGATGAAGCACAGAACACTACTCTTGCACAGATGAGAATGATTCTGACAAGACTTGGATATGGCTCTAAGATGGTTATAACAGGTGACCAGACCCAGATAGATTTGCCTAATCCTTCAGATTCATCGCTTTTGGTGCTTAAAGATATTTTAGGCCGTGTAGAATCTGTAAATTTTGTAGATTTGACTTCAGAAGATGTAGTTCGACATGATGTTGTTAGACGTATTATAAATGCATTTGACGAGTATCAGTCGAGGGAACGGGTGAGAAACAATGAAGGAAGATGAAAAAAAAGATTTCCTGACAGATATTTTGTCATGGCTTTCTGTTCCATCGAAAAGACGACATAATTTTATAGTATGGTTGGCAATTTACTGGATATTATTGACTGCCATAATTGTTATTGATCCAAAGCAGATGCTGGATGAAATAGCAGTAGGGAGACCTGTTCCCAAAACAATAATCTGTCCAAAAGATTTAACTATTACAGACCAGAGAGAAACCGATTCTTTAAGGGCGAAGGCAAGCGATAATGAGCCTTCCGTCTATAAAACAGATTCTCATGCAAATGAAGTTATGCTTGAAGAATTTGATAAGAATTTAAGAAAACTTAATGATTTCTATGATACTTATCATGATAAGAGCAATAATAAATCTTTAAATGTGATAATCAGAGAAATGTTTCCTGATAAGTTTTTGCTGGATTCCAGAGAACTTAGTCAGCTCTCTACTTTGAGTGTAAGCCAGTTTGATGAACTTAAAAATAAGAGCAGAATCAAGTTTACTGAACTTTGTGCTCGCCAGATTACAGAACAGAATATTAACGATATTTATCGAGATATTAGAACTAGTGCCGAAAGTATATGGGAAGCCGGGCAGGTTTTTAAGCATTTGTATGCAGCAATTTTGGAAGGTTCTGTTCGTGTTAACTCTGTGTTAGATGTAGAAATGACAACTCGCAGAAAGAAAGAAGCTTCAGATGGAGTTCAACCTGTTGAAAAGCATTTTCAAAAAGGCCAGAGAATTATTGCTGAAGGCGAAATAGTTACAGAAGATATATTTATTATTTTCAGGCAGATACAGACAGAATTGCAGAAAAATGTTTTCCTTTCTATGATTGGAAGTTTGCTTCTTATGTTTATAGTTATCGTTATGGCGATAGCATACATAAGAGCTCAGGACATAAACGTTTTTGTAGATGATGTTCAGTATAAATTAATAGCTACTCTCTGCTTTGTTTGTCTATTAGCTACCAAGGTAGTATTTGGAATAAGCGATGATTATCATTTATATTATCTTATTGTGCTTCTAGCACCTATGGCTACTTTAGTTTTGTTGCTGATTTCTACAATGAGCAATCTCAAGATTGTTTATTTCTGTGTGTTCTGGATGGGATTGCTTTCTTTTATAGTTACCATGGGCTGTGATCCGTTTATTGTTGGTTTGATGGCAGCAATCATAATAGGTGCTATAGGTGGTATTTTATTCTGGGATATTTTCTATAAAGATAAAGAAGGTAATCTGCGTTTAATTTTAAGAAAAACCGGTTTGAATATTGGTTTTAGCACTATGTTCGCAGTGTTTGCCGTAATGCTTATAGAATCAAGTGATTTTTCAATCGAAGGTCTTAAACGATTAGTAATATATGCTTTGTGTGGATTCTTTAACGGCATGGCTTCTGGTATTCTTTCCAATGGGCTTTTGCCTTATATTGAAGACTATTTTTCTTTTGCTACACCTACAAAATTATTGGAACTTACATCAGAAGAAAGTCCTTTGTTGAAGCGCTTAGCTCAGGAAGCCCCAGGAACTTTCCAGCACAGTAAAGCAGTTGCAAATATGGCTTCTCAAGCTGCATCTGCAGTTGAAGCTGATCCATTGCTGACAAAGGTTTGTGCTTTGTATCATGATATCGGAAAGATTAAAAGACCTGAATATTATACGGAAAATCAGCATGGTGAAAATCCGCATGATGAAAAGAAACCTACTATGTCTGCCTTGATTATTGCTACTCATGTTAAAGACGGGGCAGAATTGGCTAGAGATTATAAGATTCCTCACAGAGTAATTGAAGTAATGAGCCAGCATCATGGAACAAGTCTTATCGAGTATTTCTACAATAAGCAGAAAGAGCTTACTCCAGATAGTGTTGATGAATCGCAGTTTAGATATAAAAGTCTTAAACCACAGAGCAAAGAAGCTGCTATTCTTTTGTTGGCTGACGCTGTCGAAGCATCTTCAAGAAGTCTAGACGAACTGAATCCTGAAAAGATTAAAGCTCACGTTAAGAAGATTGTAGATCACAAGATGAAAGACGATAATCAACTTGAAGAAACTAATTTGACTCTGAAAGACATAGATACTATTGAAGATGAGTTTGTTAAAGTTCTTATCTCTGCTAATCATAAGCGTATTAAATATCAGAATCAGTTGAAGGAAGAAGCGGCTGCAAAAGCTGCTGCAGCTAAGGCTGAAGCAGAAGCTGTTAAGGCGGAAGCTGCAAAAATTGAAGCAGAAAATAAGCTGAAAGAAAATTTGAAAAACGAAACCTCACAGGAAAGTGTTTCTGAGCCTGCTCCTTCATCAATTCCTGAATCTGACAATAAACCTGAAAATGAAAAGGGAAGCTGATTATGGAAGTTTTGATTTCTAATGAACAGAATGCGGTTGAAATAAACCTTGATTTTATCAAAGAATTGGCTCTTGAAATAATGAAATTTGAAGGTTCGCCTGAAAATTCTCAGCTTTCTATGGTTTTTTGCGATGATGAAGCAATAAAAGAGCTGAATAATGAATATCGGGGAAAGAATGAGGCAACTGACGTGTTGTCATTTCCCATGGAATTAGAAAACTTTGTTCCAGAAATCAGGATGCTTGGTGATATTGTTATAAGCACAGATACCGCAATCAGACAGGCAAAAGAGTATAATCATTCTGTAATAACAGAAATAGCTATTCTGATGATTCATGGGCTTTTGCATTTGCATGGTTATGATCATATTGAAGAAGAGGATTGCAGAAAAATGCGTGCTAGAGAAGCTGAACTGTTAAATCATATCTGCAGTTCTGATAAGTTTTCGGAATTAAAGAATATTGCTTCTGAGCCTCTAATAGAGCGGGCTTCTGAAAGTATTTGAGAAAAGGTTGAATATCAATGGATGATGGTATATCGGGTCTATTATTTGTAATTTTTATTTTGTTCTCTGCCCTATTTTCTTCTTTGGATACAGCTCTTTCTTCTATTTCTCCTTTAAGGCTTAAAAAGTTAGAAGGAGAGGGCGATAAAAAAGCTTCAAATATTCTAAAACTAGTATCAGACAGACAAAGAGTAATTATTACTTTACTTATGGGAAACACTCTTTGTAATGTTTCAGCTACAGCAATAGCTGTTGGTCTAATTAATAGCCATTTTGCCGGAACAAAATATCTTGCTTGGGCTGGTTCGGATATTTTGGCCAGTGTGGTTTTAGCTGCTGTAATAATGACAATATTTATTGTGTTTATGGGGGAAATAATACCCAAAACTGTAGCGATTTACGGCGGATATACCTTTGTTTGCTGGACTTACAGAATTTTCCGTGTTGTTATGGCCCTTTCATACCCGATAGTAGGCTTAGTTGTATGGCTTATTAAAAAACTAGCACCGAAATATTCTGACTGGAACGATCATATAGGTGGGTCATCCAGTATTGAAGAAATAGACAATTATTTTGATTTAGGCGAAGAAGTCGGGATTATAGAAGAAGACGAAAAAGATATGCTTAGCTCTGTGTTTGAGTTTGGCGATACTATTGTTAGAGAAGTTATGGTTCCAAGACCAGATGTCATAGGAATACCTATTAATGCAAGTTTCAAGGAAATGCTTCAGTGCATTAGAACTGATGGACATTCCAGATTCCCTGTATATGACGGCAATTTAGATAAAGTAGTTGGTATTCTATATGTTAAAGATATTCTAATAAAGCTTGAAGAAATTGAAAAATCCTATGATTTGTTCAAACTTTTACGTGCTCCTTTCTTTGTGCCGGAAACCAAGAAACTTAATGATTTGCTTAGTGAATTCAAAAAAAGAAAGCAGCATATTGCCGTAGTTGTGGATGAATACGGCGGAGTATCTGGATTAGTTACTATTGAAGACCTTCTAGAAGAAATAGTTGGCGAAATAGATGATGAATACGATGTTGATGAACTTGATCCTCTTGTAAAGCTTGAAGATAATGTTTATAGCATAGATGCCAGATATTGTATAAGTGATTTGGAAAGTGAACTAGGTTGTCATTTTGAATGTGAAGATTCAGATTCTGTCGGCGGCTTTGTTTTTGAAAAACTGGGTCGTATTCCACAGCGCGGTGAAAGCTTTGACGTTCCTCAAGGTGTTTTCCAGATATTAGAAATAAAAGGAAACCGCATTTTGAGGGTTAAATTCACTATGAATAAAGAATTGGCTGAAAGCAAGTCTGAAAATGACGGTTGATTCCTTTTGTTGTTTTTGTTAGTTTAATTTAAGCCTATGATTAAACATGAACGATTAAATAGAACTATTCGCTTGTTATCCCGCAGACTGACGCTAATCTGGGGGTATATACGCAATTATCTGCTGACAGGTGTTTTAGTAATAGTTCCTGTTGCTGTTACTATTTATATCATTTATTTTATTTTTCAGTTTGCAGACAGTTTTTTGGGCAGTGCAATAGGTGAGGCAATAGGTTACAGCATACCCGGTATGGGTATTTTCTTAACGGCCTTGTTTTGTTTGCTGATAGGGGTTATTGCTCAGAACTATTTCGGTAAAAGACTTATCGCTTGGATAGACACTTCTTTAAGCCAGATTCCTATTGTAAAATCTGTTTATAGTGGAATCAAACAGGTTGCTGATGTTTTTATACAGAACAAGAAAAGCAATTTTAAAAGGGTTGTTATGTTGGAATACCCTAAGGAAAATTCTTGGGTAATAGGTTTTGTAACTTCTGATTTTCTTGTAAAGATAGATGGCGATGTGCCTGAGAAAGAAAATATGGTTACAATTTTTGTTCCGACAACTCCGAACCCAACTTCCGGATTCCTTTTAATACTGCCGAAAAGTAAAATTGTCGATATGAACATTGACATTGAAGACGCAATGAAGATTATTATTTCAGCTGGTTTGGTTCAGCCCACTGGCAATAACTCAGTCATTACGTTAACAGAAGGCGATAAGGTTAAAATAGAGAATAAGTCAGAAGATGCTCCCCAGCAATAGTGCGGAAGCTTTGCGTAATATTTTAGTTATTGGCGAACAGCATCTTGCTCAACCTTACATAGAAAAAATTATCGTGAGTCACTTCGCTGTAGGACAGTTTTCACCCTTCCAACTCTTATAACTCTTCTAACTCTTCTAACCCTTATAACCCTTATAACAACTACCACAGGCAGCGTAGCTGCCGTCTCACAGATTGCGGTAGCAATCGTCCCACAGAGGCTTTAGCCTCGTATCACAAAAAGACCCCTTTCGGCACTACGTACCACTTCCCCCGGCAATACCGGGGGCAGATCTTCTCTCACCACCAACCACTTACCACTTACCACTAAACTTGTAAATTAGTGTTACGCTTTGCTGTGGGACACTTCATCTTAAAATTAAGCTGTTACTTGTGTAATAGTCTTCATTGCTGTATAATGTTCCAATATAATATATAATCGCTTTTTCTATAGGTGGAGGCAAACTGGTTTTTATGCGTAACAGGCTCGTTAATTTTCTGCTTTTTGTGTTTGTTTTTTTTATAGCTTTACCAAGCTATGCAAGCATAGAAGAGCTGAATGGTTATTTTGAAATTAGAGATACAATAAAGCTTATGAACGATGAAATGAAGAAGGGGTTAGAATCTCAGAATCTTCCTTCTCTTTTCGATGAAAATGAAATTGAATTTAAATTAGAATCCTTTATAAGCTTTATGAAGAACAGAGTTAGTATATATGCTGCTTCCGATAGCAAGTTAAAATTTCATTATGTTAAGAAACTAAATTCTCTTCTAGATGAAACATCTAATTTATTTCACGAAGCTAGACCACTAATTAAAGCTAAGAGAGAAGCAAAAAATAACAAACAGGAATCAGTTATTCCGCCTATTTCATATTCTACAATAACTCATCCTTATTTTGATTCTATAGATTTTAGAACTCTAGCCAGCCGAGAACCTATTAATGGCGATTATACTGTTATCAATCCTATTCCTGTAGAAACAAAGAAGAAATCAGAAAAGGAAAAAGCAGAAGAAAAGCAGGAAAAGGCCAATGAAAAGCCTGTAGTTGCTAAGAAAGAAGAAAAACAACAGGTAAAGCCAGCTGAAACAAAGGTTGAAAAGCCTATAGAAACTGTAGCAAAGCCTTCTGTAGAAGATAAGAAGACTGAGCCGGCAAAACAGGAACCAATAAAGAAAGAAACTGTTGTTGCTACAGAAAAACCTAAGGAAGAAACAAAAGAAACTAACAAGGTTATCATGCCAGTAACTCAGCCAACCGGAGAAGGTTATATGCGCCCATTAGCTATTATGATTGAAAACCATAATCAGGCGAGACCTCAGAGTGGGTTATATGCTGCTGCAATAGTATATGAAATGCCGGTTGAAGGTGGTATAACCAGATTTATGGGCTTATATACTAAGTTACCCGGTCTTATCGGACCAGTTAGAAGCTGCCGTGAATATTTTGTTGATAGAGCTTTAGAAGTAGATGCTCTTTATGTTCACTGCGGTGGTAGCCCGATGGGTTATGCTTATCTTGCTAAGTCTAAAATCAGAAGTATAGATGAAATAAAGAATTCACCGCCTTTCTTTAGAGACAAAATCAGAAAAGCTCCTCATAATCTTTACGGAAAAGGTGAATCTATATATAAATATATGTCTAAGCGCACGGATATGCGTGTTAAGACGCAGCCTGTTCCTTTAAGCTATGGAATCAGAGGTGAGCTTGGTAAAGAAGCCGGTGATTATTTAAGAATCAATTACCATGGGAATTATACTTTGGTAATCAAGTATGAAAACGGTGTTTATCACAGATATATGAATAATATTCTACATCTGGATAGAGAAACAAAGAAACCGTTAGAAGCTAGTGCTGTTGTTTTGCAGGTTGCTTCTATGAGAACAGTAGACGCTATCGGACGTCAGGAAATCAGCTTTATTGGTAGTGGGACAGCTTGGATTCTTGAAAAAGGCAAGAGAACAAAAGTAACCTGGCATAAAGCTGGTCCAAGAAATAAAACTGTCTATATAGATGAAAACGGTGTTGAATACTTGTTCCCAGAAAATGGTCAGGTTTGGGTTCA
>ONIU01000180.1 GCA_900317935.1 uncultured bacterium | reverse complement strand
TTCTACAAGATTCTACATGCACTGGCGCATATTTATAAAGAAAAAATCCCGGAGGAGATTCCGGGATTTTTTGGGGACAGTTCCCCTGAATCGATTTATAAGTGCTCCCTGTTCGCTGAACGAAAGAAAGACGATACACGGAACACGTATGTTATTATAGCACCATCGTTTTATTTGTCAATATTAGGTATTCAATCTCCCCACGTTAAGCTATTATGGCGATAAAAAGAAAGCTGCGTTTATATCTTTGCATGATACGAGCGCAGCTTTTTTGTATTAATCGCGTATTAAAGACAAACAGAATAGATCAAATTAAAACGCCTTCTGTTTTATTAATTTCTTCTGGTTCTTTGGGATCTAAAATACATGGTTTAAACTCTTTTGCAAGTAGACCTGTAATCCGATCAATAACCCTTTTTTCAACATCATCAAATTCGGATTTTGCATATGCGTTATTAAACTCTTTTTCAAAACCTAATTTCCTTAAAATATGTTTATAGCCTTTTGCGTAAGCTTGTCTTGCGGCGGCAGCACGGCCCGCTTTTTTAGTTGCCCTGGCTTTCATAAGTTTATCCTGTATAGCAGAGAGTTGCTTTTTAAGATCCACTTCAACTTTAGCAGCAGCTTCACCGTCTGCAATAAGTTTGTTTTCCTTTTCCAATAAATCTTGGGCAATCTGCTCTGGTGTGCGCCGGGTACGAGATGTTTTTTCAGTCATAATTCATTACCTCACTTTTCCTTTTAAATTTATTTTAAAGCCTAATATATTATACCATAAAATTAATTATTGTGAATATATGTTTTCAAAGATTTCATATTTTAAGAATTATATTTAATAAAAAAGTGCTTACGATATACTAATTTTGTGATATAATTAAATTGCTGATAATTATCTTATCAGGAAGATAAAGAGGCTTTGAAAACACAGTAGGGCGAAAAACTACCCCACAATTGATGCTACGCTTAATTGTGTGGAAGTTTTCCGCCCCACTCCCTACGGTCGTGGGGAATTGCATCGCGCGGATGGAGGCTGCTCTGCTTTCTGTCTTCTACTGCTACGCTCAAATAGTGCCGCTACGCTCTTTAAAAATGTTTAATACAGAATGAGGTGATTAACATGACAATGCCACACTTTAAATATGACATAATAAAACGTTCAGAGGGATGCAATATTCTGGCAACATTATCATATCAGTCACGGAAGAGTGTGCGAGATTACAACAATAATAATAAAATTAAAAAATCCTACACCCACGGCGAAGACCTTAAAGAATCAAAATTATTTTTACCGGCTGGGTCCGATGAACGTTATAAAAATCCGGAAGCACTTTGGAACGCAGTCAACGACGTGTGTAACGACCGATTAATCATCAGGGGACAGTTGCCAAAACAGCGGGAAATGAGTTATGAACATTACCTTGAATGCGTAGAAAGATTTTGCTATGAGTCCGCCGGAAAATTTAATTGTCCCTGGCAATACTTTATACACAAAGCTAAAGCTACAAATGATAATATACACGCTCATATAATGTTAAGTCTTAACCCCATAATTGACGGAAAAGTCGGAAAGAAGTCTGAAAAGATTTATTTAGACGATGACGACAATGTAATACATAAGGTTAATACTCCTGTACTTAAACGAGGAAAACTTCAATTTAATCCAGATGGAACAATAAAAACAAGACCGGGGTGGCAGACTTTGGTCCTCAACGATAAAGGCGAAATTCAGTATGACGAAAAAGGCAGGGTGCTTCTTAAAGATATAAGACGTCCTCTTCTTGATGATAGTGGAAATCAAATTACTTACTATAACGGTAAAAATAAAAAGACGAGTAAAGAATATCGTACGAAAGCTTGGAAAGAATTTAAAATAAGATTTACAGAATTAGAAAGTCTTAAAGAGGCAGAGAGTGAAAAAGGCTATCGTTATGAAGCGAGAATGTTATGGCAACAGTGCATTAATGATATCTATAAAAAATATAATTACCGGGATACAAAGGGTGAACTATTACAAGTAGACCTACGATCGTACGCAGAACAAGACCAAAACAAATCAGAACATGAGAAACGTTTAGCCGGCGAGCACATTGGACACGACCAAAGCAGCGAATATAAAAAAGAGAGAAACGAAATTCGGAAAAAAATAAATGCTGGGATAGAAATTAAAGAACCTATCCCCTATGAAGATTTGCAAAATGCATATAATGAAAAGCAGGCTTCCCGTAATCAAGCCAAGATTCTTGTTGCCATATCAAAAAACAAAGAGAAAATAAGAAGCATTGAAAAGCAAAAAAAAGAGTTATTCAATGAACAACAGAAATTTTATAATCAGCTTAATCCGAGACAACTATTTATTGATTCCGCCGAAGCAAGAAACGAAGGAAAAAACTCGAACTTAATTACATCCGCAGGAATTCACTACGATCAAATGTCCAATGAAGAGAAGGTTTCAATTGTAAATGCTTTCTATGGTGAAGCGGTTGCTACTGTTATCGGGCATGTGTTGGAACGTACAGACCCGGATAATACTAAGGCGCTGGACGGTCTGGAAGAAATAGATATAGATCACTTATTTAATTTTGATATTTCGCTGACGCTAACAGAAAGAATAACTAAGTCTGTTACAGATATATTCGACAGAATTAAAAACCGATTAACAGCAGAGGAACCTCGCAAAACAACTTTTGAAAAACAGATTGATACCCTGATACAAAAAGATAATTATTCTTTCTATTCAGATCATCAGGAACTGTTAAAAGAAAGACTAATAAAGCAAGCAGATGTTGCCGAATATATTATTAAAGAGTCGGAAAACAGAAGGCGTTACACCAAGGAAGGCTATTATATTGTAAGTGATACCCGGAAAGCTTATAAAGAGTTTTTACAAATCAGAATGGCCCAAAAAAGTAAAAAGAATTTATCCGATATAGAAAAATTAAGAAGTAAGGAATTTCAATCTTTGGCTATGAAACTCGGTTTAAAAAGAGATTTTATGAATTATGATAAATGGTTAAACGCTTCAAAGATTTATTTTGCAAATCTCGGTGCTTCAGAAAAAATTAAGAGGCGCCAATCGCCTGTTCCTGGTAGAATCTATGAACCGTCTTTCCAGGTTTCCAGTGTAGGATTATCTATTTTTTTAGATGTTGTCGGAAAGTCAGTAGACTTTAAACTTAAATGGTATGAAAGGGACGATGACCACCGGAAGAACGCAATGGAAAAAGCAGAAGAAAAAATGTATAAAGGCTATGAGAATATGATTCCTATAATAGTATTGCCTCCAGATTCCAAACAGAAAAACTGTGAATACGAAATCAAACGGTAAAGATCTAAGTGTTTTCAAAAATAAAATGATGAGATGTTGATCGTTTTTGTTTTTTACCTTGGCTTATTTAACCAGAGAGCCAACATCACAAAAGGACGCGTCTAAAAGGCGCGTCTTTCCTTTTGTTCTTTGTTGGCTCTCTGGTTTTCATTTCGCAGGTAAAAAACAAAAATTCAAAAATACAAAAGCTTATAGATTTGACATTAATAATTAAAAAATGAAAATAGCTAAAAATGGTTCAGACAAATCCAACTCCGCGGTTTAGAAAGGGACCGCTGCTGCCTGAACCTTTGAATATATTTATATTAAAATAATAGTCAAAAGGAGACATACAAATGAACAGTAAGAAAAAAATGAGCAACTTCAAATTAGCAGAATTATCAAATCGTGTAATCAATAACACGCTTAAACAAAGAATACCATGTATTCACCAGCCATATCGATTGGATCACGACCCAAATATGGTTTCGCAACTGGATCTTTTCGCTAATGTGGATCAAATTAATATTATCGGTAGCAGGATGTATAGGTTTCAAAACAAATCACGTAACCTTGCATATGAAGATGTATGTATAGAATTTATTGCATATCGTGGATCTACGATTAACCCGATTACAGGAAAACCGATTCCTGTTTCGGGGGGACATTTTTATAAAGAAGACCAAGTTTGGTTGGTTCCCAATTTTAGAGAAATGGAGGTATTTGTTGCCTATCTACCGAGGATGAATTACGTTGCTGTATTTAGCCGTTTTTACTTAGATGCATTGTTTTCAAGAGAAGAAATTTGGTCTGAAGTAACTGGAATACAAAGAGTTAACCCTGAGGGCAATCGGTATTGTGTTTTCATAAATTACAAAAAACTTACATCAGCATATTTGAGTTGTGTAGTAAATGTGTCTACAGGCAATCATGTATCAATGAAAAATTTCTGTAATACGCTGACTCTTACCGGAAATGCTGTAGACACTGAGAACTTAGTGTCTGAGTATGGGCTTGACCATTATCCAAAATTGCAGAAACGCCTGCGTGAAGCAGCCCTTTTCTAGGTAGTAATAGGGAACGACATAGTTAAGACCCCTATTTACGAACGGTAAAGATTTTGAAATATAATCATTAAAAATCAAGGAGGAATAGTAATGAACAGAGTTGTTTTAATCGGACGATTAACAAAAGATCCGACAGTACGTTACACACAGAATCAAAAAGTCATTTGTCAGTTCACCCTTGCAGTCGATCGTCCTTTTAGAAATCAAACTGGAGAGCAGGAAGTGGATTTTATCCCAATAGTTTTATGGGGCAAGAGCGCTGAACTTGCAGGCAATAGTTGTGCAAAAGGAAATAGACTAGGCATTGAAGGACGCATTCAGGTTCACACTTATGAAGACAAAGATACCCACAAAACGATATGGGTTACCGAAGTAATTGGAGACCGAATCGAATTCATCGAACGAAAAGCAGATGCTGCGAAGACCGCTGACACTTCTAATAAAGAATCAAACACTATCAGCGTTTTAGGGAAAGAAGTTCCATTTGATCAAGATGTGCCATTTTAAATTAAGCTATAATTGGGCAGAGTCTTGAATTACAGATTCTGCCCTTAATAACTTGGAGAACAAGATACTTTTATGAGATAAAATACAAAAAGTCAAACACCACAAAATATGGTTTAAAATGCATATCACTTTATAACTTGTACGGTTAATGGATACTACTATATATTGTAAAAAAGAATAGAAAAACCGTATTTTCAGAAAACTTAAGCCGAAAAATTACATATATCGAAAACAGTTA
>ONIU01000260.1 GCA_900317935.1 uncultured bacterium | reverse complement strand
TTTTATGTAATTTTCCCCATAAAAACCTACGGCAATACCGACAATTTCACCTTTAAGATATATTGGATGATAAAAACCAAGTTGTTTTTCTTTGGTAACCTTAGAATCAGGAACGAAGGTCATTCCTGGTTTCCCGGAAATACCGTTTCTAAAATACTCTCTATCGCTTACCACTGCCTGTATAGACTTTGTAGCTGTAGTAAAATCTCGACCATGTTTATCTATGAAACGAAGATAGTTAAAAGCAAACCTTTTCTCATATTTTTTGAGAAGATCAGATATTAGTTTTATAGTTTCTGGTGGAACATCTTCTTCTTTTTCAACATCAAGCTTAGAATAATCAAAATCTACGATTTTAAATTCATTTTCGAAGATAAGAGCTGCCGATTCAATATACTTGATGTTTTCATCGAATAAGTCTTTTAAAAGATTAGCTCTTTGAATTGTTATATCTTCAACATACTTTTCATTTTGTTTTTTTATTCTGCTGATGTTAGAACTGTAAAATATATAAAAAGAAGTAATAACCCCAATAATTATTATAGAAATACCAACAATGTTAAGCCATGAAGATTCACTTTTATTCTGTTTCATCAAAGGTGAGTCTCTTACTTTCGTTATAGAATAGACTGATTTTATATAGGCCAAAGCAAAAACAATAATCTATTCTAGCATATTTGTAGGTACAAATAGAAGAATTAAATTTTTAAGCCCTGATTTTCTTATATTGAAGTTTTATTAAAAGAGTATTGTTAGTTTTTATTGTAGGAGGGCTTTAAAGTAGTGGAACGCTTCGCTGTGAAACACTTCGTTGTGGGACGTTTCACTGTGGTAATTGTTATAAGGGTTATAAGGGTTGGAAGGGTTGGAAGGGTGAGAAGTGTTGTCTTAAAGCCTCTCCTTGAGGAGAGGTGGCACGTAGTGCCGGAGTGGTGAATGAATTAGAGTAACTCTTCTTTAGCGATAGCGTATTATAAACCACAAACTATGGTTTTCTCTAGCTCGTTCACCCTTTCGATTGCTTACGCAATCACTTCCCCCAACAGCTTCGCTTTGGGGGAAGATCTTTTTCCACCCCGATGCGCCCACAGTTTAGCAATTAGAGCTGGTGGCGAAGCAACTACCATCCCCAGATGCGCCCCCAGAATTTTTGAAAAAAATTGCTGGGGGAGCTGGCGAGCAAAGCGAGACTGAGGGGGTCTTCTTAAATCTGATTAATCATCTATTTGGAGGGTTGCCCCCCATCTGACCTGGCTGACCGCTAGGTGGTTCTCCACTAGGAGGTTCACCCATCTGACCAGGTTGGCCACCCGGTTGTCTGGGCTGACCGCCCATCGAACTACCAGATGTTCCAAGTGTAGCATTTGAAGAACTAATAGTTACAGAACCTAACAAAGTTCCTGCGGTATATTTTCCACCTGTAAAAATGCCGTTGCTTGCTCTGGAAGATGTGGTTGAGCCCCCTTGATAAACCTTATAGGTTTTCCCTGAAATTAATGAAGAACTGCCAATTTTAACAGAAGTGCAGTTTTGGGCAGGAATAAAAGTTAAAACTTCGTTGCCTGTAGAGTCTTGAATATTGATTAATTGACCTTTTGTAAAATTCCCATTAAGAGTAAGCCAAACTCCTGAACCCGAATTCTGCTTGCTGTTATCCATTCCAGAAGGTCCAGCAGCAACTAGAGTACCGCCAGAATAACTTAAAATGCCGTCTAAATCTACAGCAGAATTGTCATTTGATGAATCTGAATTTACAACAAGAGTTCCGCCTGTCATTGTTATATTTTTGTTTGAGTCTATTCCATCGCCGTTAGCATAAATATATATTGATCCACCGGTAATATTAAGATCAGTTCCTGTGCCACCAACGTTCAAACCATCATCCCAGGTCTTAACTTTAATATCACCACCGGCGATTGTAAGCTTAGTTTTGCTTTCAATGCCTTCTTCTGCGTCATATATACGAATTACAGGGCTTCCGCTTTCACCAATAGTTACATTGCCTTCGCCAGTAATGCCCTTGCCGCCTTCTTGTTCTGTGCTTCCGCTTGCTCTGTATTTTAGGGAAGCTGTAATGCTGATTGAAGGATTACCTTTAATATTTATCGGGCCTTTGCATTTGATTGCATGGTCTTGGGTATTGAGATTTATATTCCCACCAGCAATAGTTATTGTTCCTGAATCGTTGTCACAGCCAGATTTAATACCTTTGCTACTTTCGTCATCACCATTGGCATCTGTTACGTAAAAAGTAGAATTGGTTGTGGTGACATTAACATTACCACCAGTAATAACTAATTCGTCGGTAGCTTGAATTCCATCGCCGTAGGCAGTTCCTGTAATTGTGCCACCGTCCATATAGAAATCTCCATCTGGAGTAACTTCGCTATCGTCTTCCCAATCATTTTCGACTTTAATTAAATCGCCGTTAGTTGAAGTTAAATTGAAAGTTCCACCATTGATGTAAACATAGCCTTTAGCTTTTATACAGCCATCTGGAGCATTAAGAGTCAGGTTGCCATCTTTAATCGCTATATTGTTTTTAGATTTTAAAGCTTTTCCGCCATCAGTGCCTTTTGTGGTTATATTTATATTCCCACCGGTTATTACAATTCCATTATCTCCCTTAGACTGGATACCATCTGACTCTTTGTCCGTAACAGCACAATTAGCATTAACATTCAATGTGCCGTTCCCTTTAATAGTTAAATCACCCTTAGAAAATAGACAGGCGCTAGGTTCGTCATCATCTGCATAAGTATAAGAAGAAGCATCGTTCAGAGTGTTTGTTCCTTCAATAATGATAGACAAAGGAGTTTTCTTTGCACTATAAATTGCTGAATGTGTCTGACCATTAATTGTTACACCACTTAAAACAAGAGTAACTCCTTCACTAATTTTAGAAGGGATACAAATATGACCGTTCAAGGTACCTTTTAAAATATAAGTTCCTGCTTCATCAATAGTAAGTATTCCATTTTCAAATGAGGTAGAAGCTCTAGATGAACTTAATGTATCAAAGTTATAGGTTATTGCTGTAGATGTATCATAATTAGTGTTTGTATCATTTGCAGTAAAAGCATATGGGGCAGTTGTAACATTACTTAAACTTACAGATGAGCCAGAGTTATTTGACCAACTTGAGGTGTTTTCCAGATAACTAGAATAGTCTGTGCCAGAGGTATTTGTTGTAGTTCCTGTTGTTGTT
>ONIU01000174.1 GCA_900317935.1 uncultured bacterium | reverse complement strand
CTTCTTTTCTATCACTGTCACAACAATGTCAGAAGCGAGAGTATTTTCCTCTGTTGCTTCAATTTTTACTCCGGATGGAAAAATTACTGCTGGAACTCTGCCTTGTTTGTCTGATGATACTTCCATCGAAACAATCACACAGTCTCCACTTTGAGTAGAAACAATAGAATGGCCTGAACCAGAGCCAGAACAGCCATAAACCAGTAACGCCAGCATTACTGAAATAAAAAGGATAAAAAATGTTGTGTTTTTATTCATTGCTTACTCATCAGATAAAATGCTCAATATCTTTTTATTATATCATAATAATATAGAGATTTTAATAAGCACCCCCCAAAAAAATAGGGTTAAAAAAGAACAGGGCAAATGCTAACTTTTTATGACAAACCTGTGGACTTACTTATAAAATATCTGCCCCCACAGTGCAGCGTAACACTTTTAACTCTTCCAACCCTTTTAATCCTTCCAACTCTTCTAAACAATTACCACACGCAGCTATGCTGCTATCCCACAAATTGCGTAAACAACAGTCCTACAGAGGTTTTAGCCTCGTCTCACCATCTGCAATACCAGGGCAGATTTTGATTCACTGCAACTATCTCCCATCTCTTATCTCTCTGCTCTCTGCTCTCTGCTCTTTGCTATTTGCTATTTGCTATTTGCTCTCTAAAAATATTATTCTTTTACAAAAATAACACGAAAACCAACAGATCTTGATGTAGTTCCTTTACTTATAGCCTGTCTAGCTGCTGAACGGGATCTTCTTGCATTACCATTAGCACCACTTTCATAGCTACCGCTCCTAACAACATTTTGATTTCCTTCGGTAATACAAGGGTCTACAACGTCTTCTATAGAATAATCTGAGTTATTATTAGCTCTCAAATCTTTACAGAATTCTTGTATATTGCCATGAATATCATATAAATCCCAATTATTAGGTTGTTTTTTCCCAACAGGATGTGTCTCGTTATTTGAATTTTGATCATACCAGGCTAGCTTATCTAAGACATAGCAGATACCATTTGTAGAAGTTATTTCTTCCCAACTGTTAAGAGAAGTTGTGGTCCCAGCTCTGCATGCATATTCCCATTGTGCTTCGGTGGGCAAATCAAAGAAATCATTATCAGAAATAGAACCATTATTTTTCAAATATTCAGTAAGACTTGCACAGAAAGCAAGAGCTTTATTGCAGTTCATGTTTTCTACTGGTCTGGTTGCGGAATCAGCAAAGGATTTAAAATAGGATGGGTTTTCATTCATTACAGCCTGATACTGTTCCTGGGTCACCTCAAATTTGCCCATATAGAAATCTTTACTGATAGTTACATTGTGCTGACTTTCATTTGTTCCTCTGCCCAATTCATTTACATGACTGCCCATAACAAATGTTCCTGCCGGGCATTTGTTTACAACAAGCGGTATTCCTCCGGGCAAAGTAAATGTAAAACTTTCATGCCAGTTAGCATTATAAACTTTATTACCAGTTGAACCCTGCGGTATTTTAACAATTGCCTTTGAGAAAGTTGCTGTTTCTTCTTTCCAGCCGGCAAAGGCATAATTTAGTCTTACTGGATTATTAAGTGTTATATCGTCTGAATATATGTTGTAAGAATCTGGATTAGGTTTTCTTAGAGAACCGCCGTTAAGGTTATAGGTAATTGTATATCTCGGAGTATATGAAGCAATATAGTTTCTTGGTCCGGTTGAGCCTTTATAAATAATAGTATCATATAAAGCCATTCCTTCAGGTATTTCGGTACCTTCCCAGCCTATAAAGTCATAGCCTTCTTTTGTTGGTCTGTTCAAAACAAAAGTTTCTGTATATTCATTATAAGATGAAGGATTTTCTGTTTCTAGTGAACCACCTTTCAGGTCATAAATTATTACGAATTTCTGTGTAAATGAAGCAGTATAACTTCTTGCTCCTTCAGACCCCTGAGGTATTGTAACCGTCATAGAAGCAGTTCCGGCAGGGATTCCTGTTCCTTCCCAGCCCAAAAAGTCATAGTTTTCTTTGGCTGGATTGTTCAAGGTTATTGTAGGTGTAAAAAAGTTGTATGATTCAGGATTAGGTTCTGTAACTGTCCCATTAACAAGATAATAATTTATAGCGTATCTTTGAGAGAACGAAGCAACATAGTTTCTGGCACCTATAGAGCCTTGAGGTATTGTAACAGTCATAGAGGCGGTTCCGGCAGGAATATCTGTTCCTTCCCAGCCCAAAAAGTCATTATCAGCTTTTGTTGGGTTATTCAAGGTTATAGTAGCCGATGTGATATCATAACTATTAGGATTATTTGATGCAAAGATGCCACCATTAGGTTCATAATTTATATCATAGACTATCGGCCTGGCATTTGCAGTCATAGTAGCATTGCTCGCCTGCATAGTAAATGTTTCTGAAGTATAGTCACCTGTCCAGGAATCAAATTCGTAACCGGTCAACAGAGTATAGCCTACTGTCACTTCTGAATTATATTCATGCCAGCCATCACCAGTTACGGTATTTATGCCAGAAGTTTTATTTATACTAAGGTAATAAGAGTTTTTGCTCCAATTTGCGGTATATTCTCTATTTCCAGTTGAACCTTGAGCTATAGACAAAGTTGTAGAAGCTGAATCTAAGCCTGTTCCCGTCCAACCGATAAAACTGTAACCTTCTTTGGTAGGTTCATTTAGAGTTATAGTAGCCGATGTAATATCGTAACTATCTGGATTATCTCCAGCTAGAATACCCCCGTTAGGATTACAAGTTATACTATAACTAATAGGTGTATAATTAGCAGTAAACTCTTTATTGCCAACAGACCCCTGAACTATAGACAAAGTAGTAGAAGCAGAATTTAAACCTGTGCCTGTCCAGCCAGCGAAAACATAGCCGTCATTAGTAGGGTTCACGACAGAAAATGTTTCTGTTTCTATCGTATATCTGGTCGGGTTATTCCCCTCTTGATTTCCACCAGCCAGATTATAAACGATTTCATAGGTTACAGGTTTGGCATTAGCCGTCATAATAACGTTACCTGCAGACATCGTAAATGTTTCTGAAACTTCATTGCCTTCTGAATCTGTCCATTTATCGAACACATATCCATCCAGCATGGTACAGCTGGCAGTAACTGTAGAGCCGTCTGCATGCAGTCCATCGCCGGAAACATCTGCGATACCCCTGCCTTTATTTATAATCACGGCATATCCATCTATTTGAGCATTGGCTGTTATTTCCACGTTAGTATCAGGCATTGTGAATGTTTCAGCAATTTCTTTGCCCTCGGAGTCTGTCCACTTATCAAATGCAAAATCCTTCTTCATAGTACAGCTTGCCACTACTGTTGCACCGAACCGGTAGGAACCCTCACCGGAAACAGTATCTATTCCTATACCTTTATGGATTATAACATCAGAAACTTTTCTGTTGTAACTGTAGACCACTCTGTTTTCTGAACCGGAAGCGATTATAATAGTCTGTGCTTCAGGGGAATCGAAACCCTTATATGTTTTTACTTCCGGTGTAATTTCGGCATTTTCCTGAGCTGTCTTTTTTTCTTCTTCAAACAGAGTATAATCATCGTCAGTAATATTCTGCTGCTGATGTACTACAGTGTAATCGCACTGACCCAAGACTGTTGTGAAGTTAAAAAGCTCAAAAGGTATTATTGATGTGTTTTCTATGTCAGAAACTTCAGACATAGATATGGCATATTCCATATTTGGCTGCAGAGACTCGGCAAAGCTGATAGTCAGAGTCTGATCATTCCATGTTTTTGTAATCTTTTCTGAATCAATACCGGAAACAGATATTGCATCAGCAATTTTCTTTTTATCTGCATCGCTGAATTTATAATCGGAAGTCACAGTGAAAACAGGATTCAGACAGAAGAGATTTTCTTCTTCATCGACGATATTGCCATCTTCAGATTTTTTCATAGTTACTCCATTTGGATTAACTTCTTTTTTATCACTTTTATTCATATTGTCATCATTATTTTCCCCATTATTATTTTCATCCCCATTTGGATTAATTGCTTTTTCATCAACTAAATGAGGCAATTTAATTTGGCCAAATTCATTATTAATATTATTTTCATTATTATTATTTCCATTTGTGTTATTTTTGTTTGGGGAAGTATTATTTCCTTGCTCATCTCCAAGATCAACTCTTGAAACCGGTACTCTTCTTTTTTCATTGTTTTTCATTTTTTCTTGGCATTCTTTAATGTAAAAGGCCCCAATTATATTATTAACAATTCCTCTATTATATATATTATTAAGATTTTCTTGCAAATTTTTTGGAGGCTCTATCATATATTGTGGGAAGTATGGTGGCATTCCAATCATATGTGGGGGGAATTGGTATGAAGTATTATAATAATAATAATTTTGGATATCATTATAATATGCAGGATTTTGGCTGTTCATCGGTTGAATTGGAGGTATGTACACTCCTTGATAAAAATTATATTGATTTGCTCCATTTCTATTGATTCTCGTCTTTTCAAATTTATTTTTTTGTTTAATTTCTTCTCTTTTTTTCTTTTTATTTAACATAGCTTCTTCTTCTTTTTTATATAATTTAGAAATGAACTTTTTAAAATGATTTATTGTTTCTCCTGTAATAAATTTCAGTTGAGGTTTCTAAAATTAAAAAATAAATCAAATAATTATATATTTATTACTTGCATTTACTTTTTTAGTAATTTGCATTTTCTTTTCAGCAGATACTTTATATAAGTATTTTCCTGAATTCATTTTTTTGTATTTTCCTTGGACATTTTGAGGCTATTTTTTAATAATAAAAATAAAAATGAGAAACTTACTTGAGTACGGAGAGAATGCTTTATTTCGTTCTCTTTGGAAAAGTTTGAAAACTATTTTTATAAAAAGATAAGAATTAAAATTTGGAATTATATCTAATATTTCTTACTTCATCCAATGAGTGGTCTTTTTCTGCTGATATTTTCAGTTTTGACTTTTTATGACTTTTTGGAGGCTTTTCCTCAAAGCCCAGGTCGTCGTAATCGGTTGATTTTATCTTTCTGTTTGTTCTTAGTTGCATTTTTATTTTTGAATTCATAAATTAATGCTTAAATAATTATTTTTTAAGTTAATTATATTTATATTTTTAATTCAATATATATTTTGTTTAATCATAAATTTAAATTTTAATTATACTTAAAATTAATAAAAATTTATTTTATAATTCATGGGGATTGGGGATTGGGGATTGGGGA
>ONIU01000243.1 GCA_900317935.1 uncultured bacterium | reverse complement strand
GTTGAAGGTGGTGCTACCTTTTCAAAAGCTTTGGAAAAACATCCTAAGGTATTCAACAACCTGTTTTGTTCTCTTGTTAAAGCTGGTGAAATAGGTGGTATTCTTGATACAATTCTAGAAAGATTAGCAGACTATCTTGAAAGTTCTGAAGCACTTAAAGCTAAAATTAAAGGTGCTATGACATACCCAATAGTTGTTTTCGCAATCGCAGGTCTCGTTGTTGTTGCGTTGGTTATGTTCGTTTTGCCACAATTCAAAGAAATCTTCCTTGGGATGAACATTGAATTGCCATGGGCTACTCAGTTCCTACTTTCATTATCTGACTTCATGGTCGGATGGTGGTTTGTTGTTTTACCAGGCATAGTTCTTATTCCTCTTCTTATTTGGAAATTCTTCCAGACAAAAACAGGTAGTAGAATCTGGGATACCAACATACTTCGTGTTCCAAATCTTGGTATGATGATGAGAAAAGTTGCTGTTGCTAAGTTTACAAGAACACTTGGTACTCTGATTTCATCTGGTGTTCCTATTTTGCAGGCACTTGAAGTTACCTCTCAAACAGCAGGTAACTGTGTTATAGCCGAAGCAGTTGATAAAACCCGTATATCAATCAGAGAAGGTGAATCTATTGCAGAACCTCTTAAAAGTTCAGGCGTTTTCCCGCCAATGGTTGTTCAAATGATTGCCGTTGGTGAAGAAACAGGTGAATTGGATAAGATGTTAACTAAGATTGCAGACTTCTATGATACAGAAGTAGATACGGCTGTTAAAGGCTTGACTTCAGTAATCGAACCTCTGGTTATCGTTGTTCTCGGTGTTGTAATCGGTGGTATCGTTATGGCTGTTTTCATGCCTATGCTCAAGTTGGTCAACGTCAACTAATAAAAAAGGCAGATCTCAAAAAGCCCGCTTTAAAAGCGGGCTTTTTTTATAGCAAAATCTATTGAAAATAGTATTACACAAATTTAACTTATTGAGTAAAATAAGATTATCCACTAAAACAAGGTATAAAATTAGTATGATTAAATCATTCCGAATTTATGTGAATATTCTTCTTTTTCTAATAACTTTTATATCTGTTAATTCTTTATTAGAAGCCCAAGATTTTAATAGTGAAGATTACGTTATTTTTTTACCAAAAGGCATAGCCTCATATATTCCTAGACCTGTTATAATAGGGTTTTCGCCTAGTGGCAACGGTAAAGATGTCGTTAACATCTGGCAAGAAGCTGCAGAAGAAAACAACGCTGTTATCATTGCTTCAAATAAAGTAAGAAATGGTCTGGACATACAAACTGTATTACAAGTAATAAAGAAAGACTTAAACGAAAAATTCAGTAAAGAATACCCAATTGATTTAAAAAAAGTTATAGCAGTAGGTTCATCTGGCGGAGGAATGGCTTCTCATCTTTTTAGTTTTCTGCATCCAGACACAGTTTCTGCTGTAATAAGCAATGTAGGTTATATACACGAAGGAACTCTAGCTCAATCTAAGATTTATCCGCAAAACAAAATTTGTGCATTTTTAGCAGGTACAACTGATTATAATTACAAACTTATGAAAGAAGATTTAGCATTTTTACAAAAGCATGGCTGGACATGTAAATGGATAGAATTCATAGGCGGTCATGTAATGGCCCCTAAAGAGCAAAGGAAAGAAGCCTTAAAGTTTGTTCTTGATGAGTTAGAAAAAAAAGAAAAAGAATCAAATCAAAAATAATGGTTATGTAATCTAAAATATAAAAACCGTTACACTGAATGTAACGGTTTTTATATTTTAGTATCGGGGCGACTGGACTCGAACCAGCGACCACTTGAACCCCATTCAAGTACGCTACCAACTGCGCTACGCCCCGTAAGCTAGAATTATATTAATCCATCGCTTTGGTGAAAGATATATTAGCACCTATATGATATTTTATCAAGTTTTATTTTTCTTACAGCTTATAATAAAGCAATCACCGGACAGACCAATAAAACCTAAAATAACTAGTGACACAAAGATTCATTATGTTATAATGAATTCTAAAAGATTTATTAATAGAAGGAAATGATGATTAGAAAAAGAACAAATACTGTTTTATCAGTTTTATTTTCTCTTTTTGTGATGTCTAACAATTTTCCCGTATTTGCACAAAATACCCCAACCAATAATTCAACCTTTAAAAACTTGGAGGCTATCAAGATGAATTGTTCTATCGACAACCAGTTGAAAACTGGAAAGACCCTTCCCCAGACTGCTGAATGGCAGGCTTTACAGAAGCATTATGAATCAATTAAAGATTCTCAGATGAGAGATATGTTTGCTAAGGACCCAGAAAGATTCAAAAAATTCAGTCTTAAGCTTGAAAATATGCTGTTAGATTATTCTAAGAACAGAATTAATGAAGAAACAATGAAGCTTTTAATTGAATTAGCAAAGGCTTCCGGTGTTGAAGAAGCTAGAGAGAAGATGTTTACCGGAGAAAAAATTAACTGGACTGAAGGCAGAGCTGTTTTACATACTGCTTTAAGAAACAGAAGCAACAAACCAGTCATGGTTGACGGCAAAGACGTAATGCCTGAAGTAAATGCAGTATTAGCTAAAATGAAAGCTTTCTGCGAAAAAGTTCGTTCCGGAGAATGGAAAGGCTTTACTGGGAAGAAGATTAAAAATGTTGTAAACATCGGTATCGGAGGTTCAGATTTGGGTCCCGTCATGATTACAGAAGCATTAAAGCACTATGCTGATGGTCCAGAAGTCTATTTTGTTTCTAACGTAGACGGAACCGATTTTGTAGAAACTACAAAGCATCTTGATCCAGAAGAAACTCTATTTATCGTAGCTTCTAAGACATTCACAACACAAGAAACAATGACCAATGCACACACAGCAAGAGAATGGCTGTTAAAGAAACTTGGGGATCAAAAAGCTGTTGCTTATCACTTTGTTGCTCTTTCTACTAATAAAGAAGAAGTTGAAAAATTCGGCATAGACACCAATAATATGTTTGAATTTTGGAACTGGGTTGGCGGACGCTATTCATCATGGTCTGCAATAGGTCTTTCAATTGCTTTATCTATCGGCTTTGACAAGTTCGAAGAACTCTTAGCTGGTGCACACGCAATGGATAATCACTTCAGAACTGCACCTCTAGAAAAGAATATGCCTGTAATTATGGCTTTATTAGGTGTTTGGTATAACAATTTCTTTAACGCCGCCAGTGTTGCAATTCTTCCTTATGATCAGTATCTACACAGATTTGCTGCTTATTTCCAGCAGGGCGATATGGAAAGCAATGGCAAATACATTGACCGCGAAGGTAATCAGGTTAATTATCAGACTGGACCAATAATCTGGGGTGAACCTGGTACAAATGGCCAACACGCCTTCTATCAGTTAATCCATCAAGG
>ONIU01000055.1 GCA_900317935.1 uncultured bacterium | reverse complement strand
AATGAACAGCAACGGTTATAAAATTCTTGATTATGTAGTTGCCACACAAAAAAATACTGTTGCAACTGCTTCCGTTGTACTGTTATCTGGTCGAATGGTGTTAACCGGTGTTCAATTGAACGTATTTAATCCGAACTGGCCTTATTAAAAATATAGAATATTTTAATGAAAAATAAGCAAGCATCCCAAACCAGATGCTTGCTTATTCTTTATAAATACAATTAAAAGTTGGATATAATGAAAGATTAGTTGCTTTTGTTATTCTTCTTTAAATAATCCAATTAACCAACAGCCAGAGTTTCAATACCGTTAATTCCCCAGCCTAAATATGTTGCAAAAAACCATGCTAAAGGGATTCTACCAATAGTTAAAGGCATAGTCACCAAAGTAGTTGGAAGTGTTTTACCTAATCCTGTAAATACACCATTTAACAGGTTTTCATAGCACATAAATATCTCAAATACACCTACAATATACAGATAACCGGCTCCGGCATCAATCAAATCAAATTTATCTGAAAGGAGCATAATTAATCTGTGAGGCAGGAATAAGTAAAAAATCATAAAAGGAACAATAGTAATAGAAGATAAATACAAACAATAATCAACAACTTTGTCTATTTTTTCTGTTTCATGCTTTCCTAGATAATATCCAACAAGAGATGTTGAAGCAATTCCAAACCCCTGAGCAACAAAGTAAGGCAAACTTTCCAATCTATGGCAAACTCCAATAGCAGACACCTGTATTACGCCAAAAGGAGTAATCTGTCTCATTAGAATAGGATAAACCATACTCCAAACCCAGGATGCAGCAGCATTAGGCAAACCTATTTTCAATATTTCTTTTAGATAATGAACCTTCTTTGTGAAAAAGTATTTAAGCGGAGGAATATAATTACGTTTTCTCAATAAAATCGCCCTTGTAATAAAGGAAACAAGGTGTCCTATCAATGTTGCGTAGGCCGCTCCTTCGACACCAAGTTTTGGGCAGCCTAACCAGCCAAACATCAGCATTGGGTCTAAGACTCCGTTGATAATTAAGCAAAGTATCATAATAATATTGCTTATTTTATTATCACCATATGAATTGAAAATGTTGCCAAATAGCATATCTAAAAATATGAAAGGCATTCCATACAAAAGAATTCTTAAATATTCTACGGCAATTTGGCTGGAATCAGCGTCTAACCCCATTAATTCAAAAGGAATATTAACAAAAGGAAGACAGCCAAGCAAAATAGCACAACCCATTAAAAAACCGAGCCAGGAAGATTGAATTATAACTTCCCAGCATCTAGAACGCATTCCAGCACCATAAAATTGAGAGACTAAGGCAGAACATCCTGAAGATGGAATCATCATCAACGAATAAACAGAACCAATGATAAAACCAGCGGATGCAACAGAAGCAACTGCTTGAGAACCTAGTTTTTCTATCCAAAAAATATCTATAAAATCAAAAAGAATTAATCCTAAGAAGCCTCCAATAGCTGGAAGCGCTATTCCTAGGATTTCAGTTAATAATTCTTTATTTTTTGGTTTTTCAGGAGACAATGTTTTAGAAACTATCTGCACTATCGGTCATCATAACATTCTTGGCTACAATATATGATGGCATGCCTAGTGCGAAAGGACTTCGTCTATCATAAGTATTAGACATGTTGTAAGATTCGCTCTTGCTGGAAATTCTTATGATATTATTAAAAATCTTCCCTACTCTTTCTGTTATTCTGCATGAAAAAAGCGGAGCAATAATATTACCATCTTCGATTAATACTGCATTATAACGGGAACTGCCTGTTAGTATGCCTTTAGTAGGACTTGGCATTCCAACATAATGAATATCAGGAATATAAAGTACCTTTCCTAATCCTTTTAATGATTCTAATAAATCGGGATTATCATTGCCTTTTTCTAATACCACATTATTAACATATAACAAGGTATGACCGGTTAAAGGTTTATTATATTTTGCTGCTGTCTGTATGCTATACATCAGACCTTTAAAAACTCCATTTTCAATTAAAGGGAATTTTTTGCGCTTTGTGCCTGCATCATCAAAAGCCATTCCAAATACAAGATCGCTATCAGGATCATCAGTAATGGTAATAGACTTATCGGCTATCTTATCACCTATTTTATTTTTGCAAAGCCAAGATTCTTTATCTTCATAAGCATGTCCAGAGAAACCTATCTCTGTGCATGCAAAAAGCAACTCGGAAATAGCTCCTGCTCCAAAGGCAACAGTATATTCGCCTGGCTCAATCTTATAACCTTCATTATTTTCGTAAACTGGCAAAAGACCTTTAAATTGGTTAATTACATCTTCTTCTTTAAAATCTTTTAAACGCCAGCTTGAAAGTTCTTTTTTCAATTCCCATCTTTTAACAGGATGTTGAAGCACCATAATCAATTTCTGGTCTGTCCCCAAATGCCATGCTTCATATTTATTAGCGGTTGAAATCATAAATATTTCAACTGAACCGCTTGACCAAGACCCAGAATAACTGTATTGAGTTCCGGATTCTTCAATAATCCTCTTAAAAAACTTTACTTTATAATCAGAATCAAGGTTTTCTAATGATTCATCATATTGGTCAGACTTTTCTATATTTTCAGAAGGACCTTTTAATAAAGGTTGATAATTATTTTCAAATCCAAATTCAGCCTTTTCAATAGCTATATCAAGAGCTCTTTTCACATATCCAGCAGATTCAATCGCTCCCATCTGAGTGTGATTTCCAGTTTTTCTGCCTTTTAAAACTTCTATTTGAAGTCTGTATAAATGCTCAGAAGTATTTAAAGAAACTGAACTATTTCCAATTCGCATCAAATGGCTTTTTTCTATATGTAAATGGAAACAGGCTTGAATTCCCTTTTCTACTGCGTAATCACGAATTTCTCTAATATAATCAAAAGCTTTGCAATTTCTCATGGACTTACTCTCTTTCTCCGGTGATAACATTATCTACTCTAAAAACAGGAACTCCATGACCTAATTCCAAAGCTTGATTGGGCTCACCTTTACCACAATTATCTACTTGCCAGACTTCCCATGTAGAACTATTACCAACAGCCGATACTTTATTATAAAAATCAAGAGTATGTCCCTGATAACTTGGGTTTCTCAGCATTCTGGTTCTTTTTCCATTCTTAACTTCCCAGGCTATTTCACAAGCAAAGTGGAAATGTTCTCTATTAGAACCTATTGACCAGGACAATGGTGTATCAACTATTATTCCATCTTCTGTTGAAGCAATAATGTCTTCAAGATTTCCATCATTTCCAGGAAGAATATTCACATTAGACATTCTATCAATAGGCGCTCTATAAAAAGCGGTAGATCTTGCGCAACCACCACTGTTTTTGAATAATTCAAAACCAGCTTTTTGATTTGCTTCAGAAATCATAGACCTAGAACTAATAGCATTAACCAAAATACCTTTATCTATAAGAAGGTAATTACCTTCCTTAGTTCCTTCATCATCGAAACCAAAGGTTCCTGGTGAATTCATAATATCTCCACCAGCAGATACGCTTAGTTTTTCTGAACCATATCTAAGTTTACCAAAAGAATCTAAGGTAACAAAAGAACCGCCAGCGTAAGACAATTCATAACCAAGAATTCTATCAAGTTCCAAGGGATGGCCTATAGTTTCATGAACCTGAAGGAATCCTTGTCCTGGAAGAATTATTACTGAACGTCGGCCGAATTGGAGTTCATCAGCATTTAATAATTCTTTAAGTTCACTCTTAATTCTCAAAGCCTGTGAGGAAAACAATTCAGGGTTTTGAAACATTTCATAACCTCTGGTTCCATCACCTTTTGTAAATAAATCGTGACTTCTCTTTTGAGCCTGCCCATCTTTATCAATAGCAGCAATTTCCATGTGAGCAAAAACATCTCTTATATTTCGTTCAATTTCTGTGCCTTCACTATTGAAGAAATTAATCTTGCTACGCTGGAACTGAACTCTAATTAGTCGCTGAACTATCCAACTATCATTAATATTGTCATCAATAGATTTCAAGAAATCCAATTTATCCTTCAATGGAATATCGAAATAATCTTGCTTAATAGGAGAAGAATAGACTTCATTATGAGCTGGCTTTTGCCCCATATCAAGTCTGATCTTAACAAGTTTAGAAGCAGTATTCGCATTGCGTTCAGCTAAATCAAAACAATCATCAATAGAGGAAATATCACTAGCCGCAGCGAAGCCCCAGGCTCCGCCAGACAAAACTCTAACCCCTATACCACTTTCAAATACGGTTCTATTGGTTTCTAGATTGCCATCAGCCAGTATTAATTCCTCTAAATCATCATTAGAATAATACCTTACATCAACATAGTCAACTCCGTGCTGAGTAAGCTTATTAATATTTGATTTTATCTTATCTTTTAATTCAGCTGAAATAGACATTTTTTTATATAGGTCCCCTTTACGAAATTATCCTATTCCCGCCTTCATTTTGTCCTTGAATTAATTTTCTTTCGGCGACATCAATGAATTCATTTGTATCCATTTTTACATTGTATTGTAATACTGCAATAGAAACGGAAGCATTAAATTCCTTAGAATCATTCTTAATAACTACAGTCTTAAGTGTATTGAAGAGTTTTTCTGCAGCAATTAGAGCGCCATCATTAGTTGTATCAGGCAGGATAATTGCATACTTATCACCTTCAAAACGACAAGCTAAGTCATTGAAACGGATAACTCTCTTAATTGTGCTTCCAAATTTCTTTATAATTGTATCTTTTAAATTTGTTGCACCAATTTCTTCAATATGTTTATTGAAGTTATCAATACCAATTATTATTATAGCGAGTTGAGAATTGATTCTGCGTAGTCTAGAGATTTCCTGAGCAAGTCTTAATCTAAAGTAATGATTTGTATACATGCCAGTTAAAGCATCTGTAATACCCTGCTTATAGAGATTGGCATTCTTCAATGCAATAGCAAGCTGACCACATAAGAGTTTGCAAAGTTCAAAATCTCTTTCTGTAAATGTTCCATCTCCACCTTTATCAGACAAATTAACAGTAGCCAATATTTCTCCATGAGTAATTATAGGAATTACAACAAAAGAATCTGATGCATAGTTTTTGCATCTTGGATATTGAAATCTTGGATCAGTCTTTAAATCTTTAACCAAAACGGCTTCTTTATGTTCAACAACATACTTAGTTACTGGAGATGACCACATATCTACAGTAGATGGTAATCCTCTGTCATTATTACAAATTGTAAAATGCTTATCTGTTGGATCAAAGATAGTCATAGAGAATTTACGAATACCGAACAAGCTTCTGAAAATACCATCAACTGTAGCTGGCAGATTTTCAACTTCCAATTCAGAAGAAATAATCTGAGTTGCTTCTCTGACTTTATCAAGTTCTGTTAAGCGCTTATCAAGGGTAGAGTTAATATCCTTCAGATTTTCCATAAGATTATATGTATTTATAGCTGAAGAAATATTTCTAGCAATAATAGTCAACAATTCACTGTCGAAATCCTGAGGCTCATCAGATTTATGAAGTTTTCCACCAATTATAAGGAATCCATGCAAGTCGTCATCAGTTTTTAAGGCATAAACCTGTTCAATCTGGTCATCTTTGAAAGCATTATGGAAAATGCTATCAGCCTTAATAATATCTGTAACAGCAGCATCATTCTTTTTAGATATTTTTTCTAAGGTTTCACTAGATAATTTAAGAAGTGGTAGTTTGGCATTGGCTCTTAATTTAATATCTACAAAACATGATAACTGTTCATGTTCCTTATTATAAGTATAAATAGCTCCTCTTGAAACGCCTATTGTTCCAAGAAGAATTCTTAACATAGAACGCAAACCTGATTGGAGATTCTTGCTCTGACAAAGGAATGAACTCAAATCTATAAAACTGCCAAGAATATATTTCAATCTTTCAAAACGTTTCTGTTCTTTAGCAGTTTCAGCTTCATTAGGTTCTGCAGTAACAAGACGTTTTTTTACTAAATGGATTAAAGTCCCAGAAGGGGGCATGGAGGTGATATCTGCACCATCCATAAGTTTTTCCATAAGCATAAGGCCCCAGCCTCTTTTATAAGAAGACTTAATTTTCTTACGAATATCAGGTTTTTCAACAACACTTGGGTCAAAACCTTTTCCGTAATCTCTTATGCAAATTTCTATATTATCTCCGGTGTGAGTCAGAGTAACGTGAATATCATTTTTTTCAGCATCAGGAAGATCTTTGGGAGCATGTTCCTTAGCATTAATAATAGCTTCAATAAAAGCTAAACGCATTTCATCTATAGTTTCTGTAGAAAAACCACATTTGCGTGCAAATAAATCTAGATATTCACAAGCTTCAAGCTCAGAATCCTTTGTATTAGCTATTTTAAAGAAAATATGTGATACCAATGACAAGAGAAGACCTCCTAAACAACCACAATATGTACATAGTGAGTTAGAGATAGTTTATATTTAACATATAAATGTGTCAAGAATATTAGAATTTATTCTCAAAGGTAAATTAATTTTAAAGTACAGTCGATAAGCGTTGAGAATACTATTCTTATAAGGATTAGCCATGGATGAAGTTCCTATACCTAACAACAACCCTGTAATAATAAAACCACAAATTACTGACAATAAAAATAAAACAAAAAAACCATCTCGGTTAATGGAAACATTTAAAAACTTTATATACATGTTTCCACTAGCCTTAATAATATCTTATCAATTATTCTGGCTCGGACACAGATTTGGTGAATTTATAACTTTTCCACCAACTAGTGCAGTAACATATATTTTTATTGGCTCTATTCTGTTAATGCTTTTAGTAATACAGATTATGATGCGTTCAATAATATATTCAGTATTAGTTGGTATAATTTTTACTGCAGGAATTTTTTCAGCCTACTTCGGTAATGTTTATGAACCAGTAATGAGCAATTTAACAGGTGGAATAGAAATCATTAAGTCTGCCTGGACTAGAAAAGATATTCCTTTCCAATTAGTTGTGGCAGGAACAATGAGTTCAATTATCCTAGGAATTGCTTTACTTCAGTTTATGGTTTCACTTCTAGTAAAATCATTTTTTGAAATGGTTTTCGGGAAAAACTGGGGTGATGGTAGATGGATGGGTTATCTAGGAGCAATTGCTTTAATATTTGGTATTCACATAAGCTTCAATTCATATCATAAATATTCTAACGACAACAAAGAAAAACTAATCTGGAGTTATTACCAGGTTTATAAACCTTTAGAAAAATTCATAACCCGAACACCAGGTAACGTTACATACAACGAAGATTATATTTGGATAAATAATGGGTCTACAATCGTTGCTAAGAATATAATAACAGGTCGTGAAGCAGGTAAAAAAGAAATTAAATCAAATGTTGTTTGTAAAGGCATTCAACAAGCCTACGCTCCAATAGTTGCTACAGAAAACAAATTTATCTGTTTAACAAATGATTTAGCAAGCGTTCAATGGGAAATAGTCTATCCAATGTTAACCGCTTCAGATACTGAAAATTTAAAAACATCTGATAAAACCCCGGAAGAATCCCAGGTTCTTATACCTTTAACATTTAATTTTATTGATTCAGGTAAAAAAATACTGGCATTTTTTGATTACGGAAAAATTGGTGTATATGACTTAGAAAAAGGTGAAGAGTTATGGTGTGAAAGAGTAGATCAACCTGTTAAAACCTCAAGATTATTGCCAGACAGATATTTAAATGATATTTCTTACCTTGAAAACAATAAAAAAATAATTTTAGCTTGCAAAAACGGTTATATCAAATCAATAGATATAAAAACCGGGAAAATCGACTGGGAATACCAGCACACAGTAGCCAAAATAGGTGGTAAGCCACAAAGAGGTTACTTGTCAATTTACAAAGAAAACTCTTTCACTGCAGCTTTCAAAACAGGTGAAATTGTTACACTTAGTTACAAAGATGGTCATATTATTCATAAAGCTGTAAA
Organism: uncultured bacterium; assembly: GCA_900317935.1. Lineage (GTDB taxonomy): Bacteria > Muiribacteriota > Ozemobacteria > Ozemobacterales > Ozemobacteraceae > RUG334. The sequence goes on along the minus strand of ONIU01000055.1, from coordinate 12,852 downwards.
TGAAGCTTTTGCAACAAATAATCCAGTATGGAGTTACGACAGAAAAGCACATTTTATTACTGATGAAGGATTATACTATAAAGCCTTATTAGATGGTGGTGAAATAGAAAGTAGATTAAATGCCCTTCCAAATAAAGCAGAAATATATCCAGTAGTACAGAATAACGAACATGGTATTTACGCGCATAGAGAAAACATTTATCGCATAGACCATGAAAACAGTTATTCAACAACTACTGTCTACAGTTGTAAGAACAGAACATTCGTTACAACTCCAGTATTTGTTGACAAAACAATGTATATTGGCACACAAGACGGATGGATATTCTGTATTCATTACGGTAGTAAAAATGTAAAATGGGTTGGTCATGCTAATGGCGAATTAACAGATGATTCATTGGCTATATTTGGAAATAAGTTGATTGTTAAAACCAAGTCTGATTCTGTGTTTGTATTCAATAGAGAATATGTACAATAGTTAAAACACAATAAACCCCTTGTAGAAGTCTTAATAAACTATACAAGGGGTTTTATTGTTTTAGTTAAATATTCAGTTATTTAGAAGATTTATTCAACTGTCTTTCACAATAAGCAATTCTTTCATCTGCAAGTTTTTTCATTGTATCGTCAGGATTAAATTGCAAGAACCTTTTATAGTTAGTTAAAGCATCTTCAAAATTACCTGTAAAACCGTATACAGAAGCGATATTATAATATGGATCAGCAAAATCTGGTTCAAACATTATAGCTTTTTTATAATATTCTATAGCATCTTTGTTTTTATCAAGCTGGTAATATGCAATGCCAAGATTATTACATATTTTTCCTGATCTTGGTGCTATTTTTAAAGCATTTTTCCATGAATCCAATGCATCTTCTATCCTACCAAGCTTAAACTGACAATTACCAAGATTATTAAGAATTTCTGCATTTTTAGGGGCTTTTTTACTTGCAGCTTTATTCATTTCTAAAGCTTCAGAATATTTTCTTTTTTCATAAAGCTTTATAGCTTCATTATATAATTCTTCAGCAGTTCCTGAAACTTCTACTACTTCAGGTAATTTACTCTGATTAACAGGTTTTATTAAGGGTTTTTCTGTCTTAACTTCCTTTTTTTCAGTTTGTTTTACTTCAGTTTTTGAAGTTTTTACTTTATTATCTTTATTATCTTTTTTTGCCTGATCAGCTTTTTTCCCATCATCATTAGCAGAATCAGTTGTTTTTGCTGGAGATGCTTTTGAATTATCATTTTCATACATTGTTTCTATTAAAGATTTATAAATCCAGCCTTCAGTATTATCTTTAAAAATAACTTTAAGCCAGTTTTGCTGATCAAACTGAATTGTGTAGACATCACCTCTCATTTTTTTGCCTACAATCTGAGCGTCAAATTTTGGTTCTGCTCTTAAATTAATATAACTTCCACGAACAACGCCTTCTTTAAGGTTAGCTGCAAAAGCATTATTTGAAAAGTTAAAAGCAAAAACAAGACCAAAAGCAAGAGATAGTTTTTTTAACCTGTTATTCATAATTTACTTACTCTTTTTAGATTTTTTTGATGATTTTTCATTAGATTTATCAGACTTAGTAGAAGTTTTCTTTTCTTCTTTTGATGCAGACTCATCATTTTTCTTTTCTAACTCATCTTTTTTAAAATCAATGTTAAGCGGAACATCAACAAGAATATCTTCATTACCATCTAATTCTGAAGGTGCTAATGGATTCTTTACATCAGAGATAATTTTAACAAGTTCTAATGTAGTATGATCAGGGCAGAAACCAGCTTCATCCTGTTCATAGCCGCAATCAGGACATCTAAAAATATCTGGCATGTAATCTCTAGATTTTTCATTATCCATTAATAATTCATTATTTGAAGAATCATCAGTATTTTTAGAGGTTTCAGTTTTTGATTCCGTCTTTTTGGTCTTACTGCTAGAATTGGATTTCTTATTGGAAGAATTTTTATTAGAACGTCTAGCAGCCTCCAAAACAGATGAAGGATTATTTAAATTGAAATCATCTAAAAATGAAAACCCTGCACTGCCAAAAACAAGCAGGGTTATTAATACTATTCTTTTATATTTAAACAAAACTTTTTCCTAATCAATCATTGTCTTGAATAATCTGAAGAACAGAAGATACGTCCTTGGCTTCCATCAAAGCATTTCTAAAATCATCACCTCTTAAAAGTCTTGAAATCTTAGCAAGAAGTTTAAGATATGGACCACCAGCTGTTACTGGAGCCAAAAGCAAGAATACCAAATGGACTGGTTCAGAATCCATTGATTTAAAATCAATACCTTTTTCACTTCTGAAAAAAGCTACAGTTAAATCTTTAATGGCGCTTGAACGTGCATGAGGCATAGCAATACCTTGCCCAATACCTGTTGTACCAAGTTTTTCACGTTCAAGGAGAGCGTCTTTTAGAGCATTAGGTTCTTTTATTGTACCTGTTTTATCTAATGAATTAATAAATTTTTCAATAGCTTCTTCTTTATTATTTGCTTCAAAATTAAGGAAAATCATATTTTCCTTTAATACGTCAACTAATTGCATTTATATGCCCTCCACAATTATTCATTGACTTGATTATATAGAGTTATTCCGATAAATTCAATATATTTTTTATAATTAGTACAGTATTACTGCAAATTTATTGTAAGACGTATAACAGAATTTCTTCTTACAATTCTTAACATTACAGCATCTAGCTTATTTACAACCTTCATTACAGAATTTAAGTCATCTTCATTTCTAATTGGTTTATTGCCTATTTGAATTATAACATCACCAGCTCTTAAACCAGCTTTATAGGTCGGGGAATCTTCAGCTATATCAACTATAACAGCTCCCTGTTCAATAAATAAATTATACTTATTTATAAGTTTATCTGTAATTGTTTTAACTTCAACTCCCAATGGATTTAAGGAAGCTTTAGTTTCTTTAAACTTAATTCTGACATTTGATAGCTTACCTTTTCTTAAAACCTTAAAAATAGCTGTTTGTCCAACAGAATACCTTTCTAATGCTGTTTCGAAGCCAGACACATCTTTAATTTTAGTATTGTCAATCATTGTAACTATATCACTAGGAACAAGACCAGCTTCAGCAGCAACAGAGCCTTCTGAAACAGAAGTAATCAATATTCCATTTTCCGGAACATTAAAGTATTCTGCAAGTTCTTTTGTAATATTTTGAACCGTTAAACCAGCAGAAATTTTCTTAACTTTTCCATATTTAATAAGATCCCCTACTATTCTTTTAGCCCTGTTAACAGGAATTGCAAAACCAATTCCCTGCCCTGACGGCATAATAGCCGTATTGATTCCAATCAACTCACCCTTAGAGTTAACCAAGGCCCCTCCTGAATTACCAGGGTTAATAGAAGCATCAGTCTGAATCAAATCTCTATAATTAGTGTCTCTATCAACTGATAAATCTCTTTTTACTGCTGAAACAACGCCACAAGTCACGGTTATGCCTAATCCAAAAGGATTGCCGATAGCAATAACCCATTCACCTACTCTTACAGAATCTGAATCTCCCAAATTCATAAAAGATAACTTATCTGGGCTTTCTATTTTTAAAACCGCTAAATCGCTTGTTTTATCTTTCCCTATTATTTTTGCTTTGAACGAACGACCGTCTCCAAATTTAACAAGGATTTCATCAGCACTAGAGATAACATGTTCATTAGTCAACAAATAGCCGTCATCACTGATAATAACGCCGGATCCGCTTCCTTTTTGAGGAATTACATTGTTTGAGCCATTAAAATCATCGTCAAACAAATGGCTGAAAAATCTATCAAAAAAAGGATCGCCAGAGCCATACAAAGTTCTTGTTCTAACATAATGTATTGATTCAATAGCTACTACAGCAGGACTAACCTGCTCTGAAATATCAGCTATTAAAGTAGTACCGAATAATTCTGCCGGAGCAGCTATTACAGAATTAATGCAAAAAAATAAGAAAAGTAAGGGAACTAATATATACTTGTTTTTATTCATAATTACCTATCCGTAACCAATCTAAAAGTTCTATTATTATAACGGTTGGGTGCTATACTTTCAGGGTGTAATTTTTGGAATTCATCCAATTTTACTAGAAATTCCTCAACTTCTTCAGATGAAATTTTCTGTAATCCATCTTCATTAAAATTATCTTTTGCTTCAGCAATTCGAATCTTCTGCATTGAACTGCTTTGAGGCCGTTCTACTTGAGTTATCTCATAATCATTAGAGGAATTTAACTGAATCATAAAAAACAGCATTATAACGCAAGCGGCAGGAACAGCTATTTCAAGAGGTTTTAAAAGATTCATAAATAAGTTACCAAAGCTGTTTTCTAAATTTGATTCTAATTGTTCCGGAGAATCTAAAGAGGCCATAGTTAACTCATGAAGGTTTTCTGGGAACTTAGGCTCAGGCTGATTTGACAGACTTTCCATTAACTGCTCTCTGACTTTCTTATCGAAAGAACAATCAGCACAGCTTTCTGTGTGTTTTAATATATCATTAAAAGCATTAGTATTATTCTCATCAAATGAATCAGAATTAACAAATTTTAAATAAACATCACATTTCTTCATTCTTTATTCACCTTCATGATACTTTCTAGCTTTTCATGCAACATAGCTCTGCCTCTATTTAATCTTGATTTTACAGTTCCTAATGGTATTTCTAATACTTCGCTGATTTTTTCAATAGGCATACCTTCCATATCCTTTAATATTAATGGTATACGATACAGTTCCGGCAGCTTAGCAACATTTTCACCTACTATTTTTTTATTAAAAGCTTTCTCTTCTTCATCAAGAACAAATTCTTCCGGAGTATGTTCTGACAAAGAATTCCACCAGCCAATTACCATTTGAAGCAAGCCTTCTTTTTCTTTCTTTTTCTTCTCGGAAATAGTAAAGCAGGTATTTGCAGCAATTCGATAAAGCCAGGTATTAAAGGATGAACGTCCTTCAAACCTATCTATGTTTCTATAAAGCTTAATAAAAACATCCTGAGTAGCATCCATTGCATCTTCATCATTATAAAAGAATCTATGACATATTCGATAAACTGTTTTCTCATAAAGGGAAACAATTTCATCGAATGCTTTTTTATCACCCTCTTTTAATCTTTGCAAAAGATGATTTGTTTTTTCTTCATTCGTCATATTAGTTTGACTAAAAAAAATAAATAAAGTTCCAATAATTTTTTACCAATTTAAAAACGGAACTTTTCTATTAAGATTTGTACATTGCCCTTCGTGAATTCCAACCTGGTATATTTTTTCATGATATTTTTTGTTTTTCCAAACGACACCATTAGAATACATTCTTATTGAAATAAAATAATAACCAGTTTTAAGCGTTATGTTCGGGAAATCAAATATTCTAAAGTTTTTATTATCCGATACTTTAACATCACCATAATCTAGTCTTGAAAGCAGTAGATGACCTAGCCATACCTCAACTCTATCTGCTTTTTTAGAAATCATAGAATGATTAAAAGCATCTACACTTTCTATTACTACATGGAGTTCGCCCCAACCACCTACAGCATTAGGAACTCTTGGTACAAAGTCAGGATTTCTTAATTCCGGGATTTCAACCTTGTTATTGTTATTAGTGTTTTTAAATTCTTCAGGTTCTTCTATACCAAATAATGATTCACTGTCAAAAGCATTATCCAAATAGTCTAAATCATGAGCAAAACAGCTAATGCCAATTAATGTACAAATAAAAATAAGATGAACTATTAGTATTAATCTTATTTTATACATTTTTTGAAGTAACATTTAAAGAAGAGCGTTCTGCAGGTCCGGTAATAAACAGAGTCTTGTTAGACAACAAATCTATTTCTACTCTTTCTTTTAAATGACGACCTTTATTATTTGTAATAATTTTTAAAACAGGTCTTATTACTGCTTGTGGATTATTTCTCAAAACCAATGCAATTGAACCGTCATTTAATTTAACAAGACTTCCAGCAGGGTAAATAGAAAATTTTCTAATAAAGGTATTAAGAATATGTGGGTCAAAATGCTTATCAATACCAGCAATAAGGATTTTCATAGCATCGTAAGGCTGCATGGCTACTCTATAAGGTCTATCTGTAGTCAATGCATCATAAACATCTGCAACAGCACATATTCTTCCAAAAAGACTGATACTATTTCCTCTGATTTTGTTAGGATAACCAGAGCCGTCGAATTTTTCATGGTGCTCTAATGCAACACGCTTAGCTCTTTCACTAATATTCCTGGATTTTTGTAAGATTTCAAAACCCTTCATCGGGTGAGCTTTCATTTGGGCAAATTCCTGGTCAGTCAATTTTCCGTTTTTATTAAGAATTTCTATAGGAATATTTATTTTTCCCACATCATGAAGCATACAGCCCATTCCAAGTTCAAATAAATCATCCTTCGATAACCCCAAAGCTTCACCTATAAACAAAGAAATAGTCGCAACATTGATATTATGAGTAAAAGTATAGTCATCGAAGGATTTAATATCCATTAAATTCATTATTGCATCAGGTGCAGAAAGAACATCATTAACCAGTGTCTTTGAGACTTCGTTAGTAGAGGCGGTGTCTATAGCATGTCCACTTTTAACATTATGTATAACATCAGATACTGCTTTAAAAGCTACAACCTGAGTCTTTTTATTTACTATAACCTTTTCACCGGCTATAATACTCTTCATTTCAGGAAACTTTTCAAATAAAAGATCCATATCCATAGCTATTCCAGAAATATTCTGCATATCGCTTATATCTATTATTTGGAAATCGCTAACAATATATTCTTTATTTTCTTTTGTTCGCAGATATAAATCTTTTCTAATCATCAAAGCTTCAACATCATATTCTAATTTCAAACCTTTGAAATAGAAATGTGACGGCATCTGCTTGCCGGCTATTTTGTCGCCTTGTTTCCAGATAAATTCTTTACAGCTTCCAATATAACTGTAGCCTGTAAATATATTAACATCACCTAATACACATGAATTCATATATAATTTTGCCTTTTTTCGATGCTCAAATAATACACTCCAATCGAATAATCGTCAAGATTGCCAAAAAATTGAACAATTTGTGTACTTTTTAACCATAAAACACATATTTTTTTTAAGAAATTCTGGCATGCAATATGCAATTGTTGTATTAGTTCTCCGTAAAAAGTTCTTTCCAATGACAGCATAGGAGTAAAAAAATGACTACAGAAAAAGATTATCGTAATTATTTCGTTCCAGTTCTTGCTTAAGTTTGTAAATCAAAAAAGCCCAGCCTTATCGGCTGGGCTTTTTTGTTATCAAATTAATATGTTTCCGGACTAACAGTTTTTATTGTTTTTGAATTAACCTCACTGTTTATTATACTTTCAAAAGTCGTATCTTCAGGTTTTGGAGCAACATATTTTGTATTATTGTTGTTATTATTCTGATTACTATTATTGTTATCATCACTACCACTTGTTTTTCCGCCAGCCTTCTTTATAAGAGCCTGTCTTTTTGTGCTGTCGCTTTCATTTTTAATAGCCTGCATATCACTCTTATTTGGTATAACTAGTACAGTTCCATCAAGAATTGTCCTTGGATTACTTACACCATTTACTTCAGCTATAATAGTATAAAGGGTTGGATCTCCATAATAGTTTTTTGCCATATCCCATAGAGTATCACCTCTTTTTACAGTATGAGTACTTGCTGCTGATACTAAACTAGTAAAGCCCAAAACAAAGAAGAAAGCAAAAGTCAATTTTTTCATAGTATATCTCCTTTTTCTTACTCAGTAGAATCTCCGCTTTGAGAAGTTTTGTTCCAAAACTTCTCTTCATCAGTCAGAGTCTCAGTCAAAAACCTTGGATATAGAACCGCTTGTAACAGGATTTTATTTTTAGTAGAATTAAAACTTCTATATTGATTATCTTTTTCGTTATCAACTTCTATATTAACAGTTAAATATCTTTTGTTATCGCTAATGACAACACTAAAACTTGATACCTTTGCAGAACTCAAAGTTCTATCCTTTCCACTGCACTGTCGTTTTAATGTTCCATCCTGTTCATTATAAGTATAAGTTACTTTGTTTTTATTTCCAGTATTGTCGTTTGTGGCATAAAAACGGACAATACCATTTTCATTAACAAATTTTTCATCTTCACCAACAGGTACAACGGCACATCTCATATCACTTTTTATTCTCTCTAGAATGATACTTGCAGCCCTAAGATTAGTCATTTTTGTAGAACTCTTAAACATTTGTCCTAGAACGCCAGATACGAGTTTATAAGCAACCGTAAGAATAACTGTTACCAATAAAACTCCAATCATTATTTCTGTTAAAGTGAAAGCTTTTTTCTTGATTATTTTCATTCTATTACCAATGTATAAAGAGTAACCTCGTCTCTTTGATTACTTTTTACATCACTATTTCTTGGAAAAGTTACCGTTACTATTACTTCATAAGTTTTTACAAATTTCCTTCCAGATATTATATCTTTAAAAAATTCAATTATTGCTGGAAATAGCCTACCATCTGTATATTTAAATTTCTTTTTAAATATTAAACTTCGAACAAAAGGTGGTTCAACAGGTGAAGGCGGTGTTTTACTTAATTTTGTGCTAAAAAAATCTCTTATTTTATCATCATTATCTAACTCAATATTATCTTTAGAATCAGCATTATAGATTTGAACCAAGTTCAAATCTTTACAAAAATTGATTAAGTCAGAAGCATAATTCGTTGCTTGAGTTTCATGAACAGTATTCATTGTAACTGAACTACCCTGACGAAATAAATTATATATGGGCAAAAAACCTACAGCAATTATTACTAAGGCAATTATTATTTCAACTACAGTGAACCCCAATCTATTCTTCATTAATTTTAACCCTATAAACCACCAAGTTTTCTTTCTGAAAATGGCGAACTTGCTTCTTCTTCACCATAATCTGATATAGTATCTATTTTACTAATACCACTACTTGGCTCTTGAGTCAAAGATTCTTCAGAATTATTTACTACCTGTTCTGAAATTTCATTTTCTTTTTCATCGTTAGAATTGTTATTTTCTTCTATAGTAACTTTGATTACTTCTGTTGGTGAAGCAATTGTTTCTAATACCTTTTCAGTTTTTTCTTCAACCTTAACAGACTTTATCTTTTTTTCGTTAACTTCAAAAGGCTTTGGAGCAATCTCATTAATATTGTTAAAAATATTTTTAGTACTTAAATCAAATGAATTTCCATTAATTTTTAGCTTTGCCGACCCACCATTAAGCATGGATATTTTTGCTCTGCAGTCTTTAAAAACAGGAGTCATTGTAGACAAATCAAAGCCCATATCTGTTTTGCCATCAACTTCTATAGAATAGAATTGGGTGGGAGTTACAATATTAACAATAAAACTGCCTTCTAATTTTTTAAATGATTCAGCCGAGACATCAAAAGAATTTGTTGATGTCTGTATTTTTCCATCAACAAGGCTTTCATTGTTATTCGCCATTGCTGATATTCGATAAGCATTTCCTGTGTATTTAGCAGGAGCCTGAGAAGAAGAACCAGAGAAAAACATAAACAATGCTATTGCGATTGCCAAAGCCGGAACCATAAATTTAAAGAACCAATTAAGCCAGAGAAAAGATGAAGATGAGGTATTTTTGGAAGCAGCAATTCTAGGTTCAGTCTTGACAGCTTCCATTATTTTATTGCTGACAGAACGTTTTTCAAAAGCTGAAGTAACTTTTTCACGCAGCAAAGCTTCTGTCTTAAGATCCAAGCGAAATTCTTCAGCCTCATGTCTGCAACTTTCGCAAACAACAAGATGAAACTTAATTTCGTTTGATTCAACAGAATCAAGTTCGCCATCTACAAATAGCATTAATTGTTCTTTTTCAGGGCATTTCATCTTTATGGTTCCCTTTTTTCTCTTAAATAAGTTCTAGCTTTAAAAATTCGATTTTTAACCGTTTGCAAAGGCAGAGATAATGCATCTGCAATTTCCTGATATGACAGTTCATTGACAACTCTTAAAATGAAAGGCGTTCTAAAGTCTTCATCTAAGCTTTTGATCATAACTGCCAATCTATGAAATCTTTCTTTTCTAACAGCTACTTCATCTGGTTGTAGAGAACTCTTGTCATCTTCTTCAAGAAGAACATCTGTAACCAAATCAGTAGAAGCGATACTTCTGCTGTTTTTCTTTCTGTTATCAAACAATAGATTCCTTGCAATTGTTATCAACCAGTTAGAAAACTTTCTTTCGCAATCATAACTGGCCAAGTGTTTGTATGCTTTTAAGAAGGTCTCTTGTACAACATCTTCTATTTCATACACGTCAGAATATTTGCTTAACAGAAAGCTGAAAACGAATTTTTCATAGCGTGCCACAAGTAATGAAAACATTTGGATATCGCCTGACAATACAGCTTTTACGATTTCTCCATCTGTTTTTTCTTGCTTGTTCATATAATATACCGATTATTTTCTAAAAAGTTTTTTTATTCTGCATTATATAATTCAATATCTCTAGGACCGATAGTAAATCCATAAAAATCAGATACGAGAAACTCAGTAGATTCACCCGGTTCCATTCCCCATTCTACGACACAACCATGTTTAACTAAATCATCAATTTTATCTGCTGCAACCCCACCGATAATTCTGACTGCTTGATCACATTCAATTTGTTGCTCTTCTCCGTCAGAAGATAAACCCGCTATAAAAAATGCTTCTAAAGAAGGTGGTAATTCATTTTTTCTCTCATCTGAACCATATCCTTCTATTTTTATTCCTCGTTTAGCAATTAGTGTTAAAAAACCAAAGTGATTTGGATCATTATCAGGATTACCTTCTCTAATAAAAGTATTTGTGATTTTCTTTCGAATAGTAATCTTTCCATCACAAATAATTATTCCCCCCTGACTAACATTTAACTCTTTATCAATCAATAAATCACCTTTAATTCTTATAATCTGATTTAGCATAAAATACTCTTTAGAATCATTACCAACTAGAAAATGATTTTTAATAAATTTATTACATTTAGTATTATCATCACTTATAACAATAGATTCACCTTCTTCTTCAGGTTCTAAAGTATATGTAGTGCGATCTTTTAAATAATTATTGTAATCAATTTTAATATTATTAAAACTTCCTATATACATACTTTCTGGTTCGAATACACTATCAAATTTAAATTTTTCTAAGTCAAATAAATCATCTGGTTTAGAAATAAATTTATTAGAAGCTATTGCCGCGTGATCAGGGCTATTTGGAGCAGACATATTTACTAAAGCTTTCATATATGGTTCATTATCTATAATTAATGGACCAATACCATTTGTTAATGATGGATCTAAATTTGTATTACCACCATAATAATGATCTAATCCTGATTCACTATCTGCAAACTGCCATAAAGCATTACCGATAACAGCAGCATTTTCTTCAGCCTCATTTTTATCTTCAACTGCTCGACTTGTATACCAAGTAAAAAATGGAGGATCGTTATTTTCCTTCTGAAAATATTTTTTTAAATCACCTCTATTATCAACCGCAGGTAATGGGAAAACACGCCCCATATTTGGGAAAAACAATGCAAAAGCCCTTAAATAACGACGATTAACGGGTCCAAAAACTAATGTTGGTGTACAATATTGTGGACTTCCAAACAAATGCATAGAACTACATTTATTTATCATTTTGCTTTGATTTTCATAATTAGGAATATAATTATTTTTCATAATATCTTTATACACAGATTCTACTGAATCTTTAAATAATACTATAGATGCAAACTGAGTTTTGTCCGATAATAAATCAGGATTTAAGCCATAATTTACCATTGTTAATTTTACTTCGGTAGTTAAACCATGAAACCAAGAATTTTTAAAAAAATTGGTCCAATTATCAATTACAAGCCAACCTTTGTCACCGTCTGAATAATAAAAGTGAAAAAATTCTCCAAACTTTGACTTCAAACCATCATCAGCAGATCCAGGAGCAACATTTAAAATTAAACTACTTTTTACATTTTTGTCTTTATCAATAAACGATTCATTAGGAGTTCCATTTTCTGCCCCAAGATATATCCAACCGTTTTTTATAAAGGAATCAGAATTTTTAACGACATTCTCAGGCTTACTAACATACCTCGTTGCTAAATGTGTTTCATCATTATCTATTAATCGACGATTTAAACAAACAAAAGGTCTTTTACTATTATTTATCAACGTCCCAGTATCATCAAATTCACACGCATTTGCATCTTGAGAAGAAACTAAGGCACCTTTAGGCGAAAATAAAGTAAATCGATAAAAAGGAGCCGCGAGCAATCTTGCATAAATGAATTCTTTGCGAATAGTATATTTTCGTTTTACTCCATAAGGAATACCCACTGTTACTGTTAAGTCTATATAACCTTTTTTTTCACATTTATTTGCTCTAACTCCATCCATCTGAGATGGTTTGATCTTATTTGGAAAACATTTTAAAATATATTGAACTTTAAAATTATCTTCATCAATACAACCTTGATTACCCCATTTATTTTTAAATTCACTAACAAAATCTGCATATATTACTGTCCCCTTAATCACGGATGTAAAATCATCCGAATATTCATTTGAATCTGGATTTTCTTTAATCCATTTAAGAATTTTAGGCCCATGTCCGTCATCTTCATGATTACGTAGTTCAATATCTCTTTGAAGCTTTCTTATTGAATATCGACCAATAGCAGAAGCAAACTGATTCAAACGTTCATTTATAGAAACCCTGTTGGTAATTAAAGCTTCAGCACGCATTCTATTTGCGATTGAAGCAAATATAATAGATATAAAAAC
>ONIU01000062.1 GCA_900317935.1 uncultured bacterium | reverse complement strand
TGACTGGGGTGAAGTCGTAACAAGGTAACCGTTGGAGAACCAGCGGTTGGATCACCTCCTTTCTATGGAGAACATGGTTTTGGAGTAAGACGCAAAGCAAACGCGAAAAGCAAAAAGCTATGTGCATTGCAAAACCGGATTCTTCGTCGAGCTTGGTAGATTACTTAAAGTCTTCTTGATCTTCTTCATAAATTTGAGTTGGAGCCCTGAAGCGAGTGCCTCAGGGCTTCGCTGTTTTAGTTTCTTTTTTTTATAAACATTTTTCTTTTTTTTAAGTATAATATTTTATAGGGTACCGAATTCCTGGTTCTTCAATTATTGTTAAACTTATTTGTTGGGTTTGATAATAAAATCTAGCTGTTGTTTTATGAGGTATGACTATGAATTTTAATACAAAGACTGCTTTATTAGGTGTTGTGGCAGGTTGTTCTTTGTTAACTGTCAATACTGTTTTTGCTGGTCCTTTTGACGAAGATGTTTCTATTAATGCTGAAACATTAAAGAAAAGCTCCGAATTTTCTTCTCCTATAACCTTAGATGAAAACTATAATCTGGTTTCAATTGCTTCAGAAACCTGTTATTACGGTTCAATAAACCTCAATGATCCTTCTCTTTATCCATGCGAAGGAACAGTAAACTGCCAGAATATCCAGAATGTAAGAGCTTCATATTGGGGCACAATAATGGAACATTATGCTCCTGGCACTAAAGTTACTATAGTAGCAAAAGAAGGAGACTGGTATAAAATTAAATATGATGGTAACGGTGGTTTCGCTTATTTACATTATTCGTTAGTTGATACCAAGTATGCTCCTGCTTATGATGGACCTCATCCATATGCTTATGGTGACGGTATTGAATCTTCAGCCTCAGTAGCTAAACGTAATGGTTTCGGTGCTCATACAAAGTCTAAAATAACAACAAAAGAAAATTTCCCAATTAAAAAGCCTGTAGTTAGCAAGAGAGATGACGACAGTGACAACAATAGTGACGACGACAACAGTGAAAGCCCATATACAAATCTTTCCAGCGCAGAAATCAACGGTCCTGATGTTCCCGATATTCTGTTAGAAGCTATTGAAAAGGCAAAGAAGACTCAATGGTTTACTACAAAAGATAAATGTTTGCAGTATGTTGGAACTGTTGCTTATTATGCTGGTGCTCATGTTTCTAAAAAGGAATCTATCTATCCACATAATGCTTATAAAGCTGATAAAACCTATCGAGGCAAGAAGATACCTGAATTGGAAAAACTTTGTAAACAGGGTAAATTGCTTCCTGGTATGCTGGTTCACGTAAAAGTGGCTTATGATATGGATCCTGCCTATAACCCATCAACAAACGCCCACCACTGGTTTATGTATGCTGGTCTAAAAGATGGTGTTCCAATGTGGTGCGATTGTTTGAGAGGTGGCAGACTTCAGACTACAGATGAAGTAAATAGAAATATGATTAATGGCCGTGCTAAGCTGCCACAATACAAGCCTTATGGAAATATCAGACGTGTAACAGCTATTTATGATCCCTTTGCTGATCAGCGTCAATAATATTTGATATAAAAAAATACCTCGAAAAATTCGAGGTATTTTTTTTACTTTGTTATCTATTACTTCTTTTCAGCGTATTTTTTATATCTTTCATGCATTTCTTCTGCTGAATAACCAAAATTAGAAGTAATGAAATCTATATCTTTATCACCGCGGCCGCTTAAGTTTACAAGAATAGATTGATATTTCTTGGTTTCAGCAAGCTTCATAGCATAAGCAACAGCGTGAGAACTTTCAAGTGCAGGTATGATTCCTTCTACTTTGCTTAGTGTATAGAAAGCTTCAAGACATTCTTCGTCATTAACTGTTACATAGTGTACTCTTCCATTGTCTTTCAAATAGCAGTGTTCAGGACCAACGCCAGGATAGTCAAGACCACTTGCTATTGAATAAACTGGGGCTGGTTCCCCGTCTTTATTCTGGAGAAGATAACATTTGAAGCCGTGAATAATGCCAGGGGTTCCATAAGTTAGTGTTGCTGAATGACCGCCTATTTCTAATGATTTACCAGAAGGTTCGACACCATATATTTCTGTATCATCATCTAAGAAACCTGTAAAAATGCCTATTGAGTTGCTTCCGCCGCCAACACAGGCTACTAGATTATCTGGTAGTTCGCCAGTCATTTCATAGAACTGTTCTCTTGCTTCAACACCAACAACGTGTTGGAAGTCTCTTACCAACATTGGATAAGGATGAGGACCAACAACTGAACCAATGCAGTATAAGCTGTTTTTAGGATCTTTTAAGTAAGATACGAATGCAGAGTCTACTGCTTCTTTTAAGGTTCTAAGCCCTGTTTTTACCGGGATTACATTAGCGCCGAGAAGTTTCATTCTAATAACATTGGGCATTTGCTTTTCAATATCTACTTCGCCCATATGTATTTCGCATTCTAGTCCAAAGTATGCTGCTGCTGTAGCAGTAGCTACACCGTGCTGACCAGCGCCTGTTTCTGCTATAAGCTTCTTTTTACCCATATAGTTAGCAAGAAGGGCTTCACCCATGCAGTGGTTAAGCTTGTGAGCACCAGTATGATTTAAATCTTCTCTTTTTAGATAGATTCTTGCACCACCAACCATGTTTGAAAGTCGTTCTGCAAAATATACTGGAGTTGGTCTTCCTTGAAAATGTTTTCTTATTGAACGTAATTCAGTAATAAATTTGTGAGATTTAGAAATAGTCAAGTAAGCATGAGTTATTTCTTTGAACTGTTCTTCTAATTCCTTTGGAAGGTTGTAGAATCCTCCGTATGGTCCATAATGACCTGTTTGATCTGGTAAATTTCTGTAATGTTTATATTCCATTTAGAACTCCGAATAAAAAATGTGAATGATGGATTCTAGCAACCATAAAGCCATTTGTAAAGAGATTTAGTTTTGCAGCTGTATTAATTATTGTAAAGAATATCACTGTTCTAATAGGTTTCTCTATTATAAAACTCTTGTTTTAATGCATTTTTAATAATAAAATATAAAAAAACATAGGCTTAAAGGTTTAAATTAAATAGCATGACTGTCTTTAATTGCCATAAAAGCGGCTTAGAAATAGTTATAAAACCGGTAGATATTCGTGACCATCTTTGTGGTCGTCTTGTAAAATATCAGGTTTTTTTTAAATTTAGTAATGGAACAGCACTGATATTGCCCGAACTATTAGATGATGGAAAATTGCAGGATTTTTTTCTTGGTATTCCTACAGAGAAAACGAACAAGAACAAGATTAATTACAGTTATGATAATTTATTTTTTAGTTATCTCAACGAGCCTTTGTATTGTGTAAACGCGAAATGTCTTTTTAAAGATAAAACAGTGGTTCAGCCGCTTCTTTTCGGGAATGATTGTTTTGAAATCAGCCAGCCTACATTGTTTGGAAATGTAGAAACAGCTACAGACAGCTTTGTAGAAATAGAATTAATAATTAAAAAGTTTTTCAAAGATAATTGTTATTGGGAAGATTTTATTGATTATGTTATGGCTCAACAAAATTTAGCCAAAATAATTAAAAGTAAAACAGACTCTGTCTTAGAAATAAGCATTAAAAACGGCTGTTTAGATGATTTTCTATTAGCGAATGAATGTCTAGGGAAAGAGATGGCTGTTTGGTCTTCTATTAAAGTGAAGGTAAAAGTAGAAGATTTTAAAGATAGCGTATTTGAATTAAAACAGGAATTAAATTCTATAACTCCTGTAGTTTCGACTATAATAGACAGTAATGTTCCCGGTCAGAAATGTTTTGACTTAGGACCTGAAGCTAAGCCTTTTATAGATAATAGAAGGCTGCAGAGATTGAGCGATTTGAAAATACAGCTAGAAAGGGTTTTCCCATTAAATAATGAATCACGCAAAAATGAATTATTTGGAATTTCTGCTAAAATTGAATATTTGCTTTTAGAAGAACTTAAAAAAAGTTTGATAAGAATCATTGCCAGATATTCTGATATAGAAGCTTTTATTAAAGCTGTTCAAGGGATATCTGAAGATATATATAAAGCTTTGCAGACAGCTGACAGTGAAGAAAAAGTATTAAACTCTATTTTGAATTCAAAACCAGTCTGTTCAACATTTTCAAAAATCATTCTGGAAGCTGGTTCAGCCAAAGACATTTTGAAAGTTTTTGATAAAATTAACGAAGAAAATTCTTTGAAAAAATTGCTTAAACTTTTTAATTAAAATAACCTTTTTGATAAAATCTTCTTTTATAAATTTGGTTGCGGCGGTAATATATGTACACAACCAATTTAAGGAAAGGTTTTTTATATGAGTGAAGAAGTTACTAAAGTCGGCATTCGTGATGCTGTAAAAGAACTTGGATGGCCTAAGACTCTGCTTTTGGGCTTTCAGCACATGTTTGCTATGTTTGGAGCCACTATTTTAGTTCCAATTCTTTTAGCAAGTTTTTTTGGATTGAAAGAAGTTCCTGTTCAGGTAACTTTATTTTTTGCCGGTATCAATACTTTGTTTTTCCATTTTTGTACAAAGTTTAAAGTTCCAGCTTTTTTGGGGTCTTCTTTTGCTTATCTTGGTGGTTTTACCAGTGTGGCAGCTTTAAATTCCGGAATTTATGCGGGACTTTCTGGTGAAGATAAGTTGGCTTATGCCTGCGGTGGTATTGTAGTTGCTGGGTCTTTGTATCTTGTTCTGGCAGCTATTGTTAAAGCTGTTGGGATGAAGCGGGTTATACGCTATCTGCCTCCAGTTGTTACCGGCCCGATTATAATTCTTATTGGTTTGTCTTTAGCTCCATCAGCAGTTCAAAGTGCTTCTACCAACTGGTATCTTGCTGGAACTGCTCTCGCTATTATTGTTGTTTGTAATATATGGGGAAAAGGCATGATAAAGATTCTACCAATTCTTTTGGGTGTGGTAGGTTCTTATTCTATTGCTTTGATTTGCCATTTTTCTGGTTTAAAAAATCCTGATGGAAATGCTATCCTGGATTTTTCTTTGGCTTCTCAATATGCTGCTCAAGGAATTTCAGGATTTATAAGTATACCAAAATTTACTATTGCCAAATTTGATTTGCAGTCTATTATGATTATGGCTCCAATAGCTATCGCAACTATTATTGAGCTGATTGGTAATATTTCTTCTATTTCTGCTACTGTTGGTAAAAACTTATTTGAAGACCCTGGGTTAGAAAGAGAACTCATGGGTGATGGAATTGCATCTTCGATTTCTGGTATGTTTGGAGGTCCGCCTTGTACTACTTATGGTGAAAATACTAGTGTTCTCGAATTAAGCAAGGTTTATGATGCTAAAGTTGTTCGTATTGCTGCTTGCTATGCTATAATCCTAAGTTTTAGTCCAGTAGTAGCTCAACTTATTGGTTCTGTTCCAAAGTGTATTATTGGTGGTGTTTCTTTTATTCTCTACGGTATGATTTCTGCAATAGGTATTAGGAACCTGGTTGAAAATCATGTAGATTTTACAGATAGCAGAAACTTGATTATAGCTGCACTTATTCTTGTAACAGGACTTGGTTTCAAATTTTGGAATGTTCAAGGTGGAGAATGTATTGATGGTATAACATTTTCTTTGGGCTCCACTGATATTACTCTTACTGCTTTGGCATTAGCTTCTATTGTTGGAGTTGTTGCAAATGCCATATTGCCAGAAAAGAAAAAGGAAGAATAAAATACTGTACAATCTGATACTAGGTTTGGGTTTGTAATTCTTGAAAAATGTAAAACTTTTTCATGTAATTATAGTATTATTAATAATAGCTAATATTATTTATGGAGTATTTCAATGAATAAGAAAATTGCTGGAATTGGGCTTTGTATTTTGCTGGCATCAGCAGTCGGTTATGCAGACCCTTTTGAAGATAAAAGCGTTTCAGTAAATAATTCAGTTTCAAGTGATTCATTAGAAACAGCTGATATTTCTGTTAAAGAAGACACAAGCAGTTCTTCTGCTGTTAATCCAGATGCCAAGGATGTTGAAAATTGGATATTAAATGGCAATTCTGAAAAAAAAGACGAAAAACCTGCTGATTCTAACGAAAATACAAAAGAAGAATCTCCTAAGGCAGAAGAAACAACAGAATCTAAGACAAGTGAATATACTGTAGCTTCAGGAGACTGTCTTAGTGCTATTGCTGGCAGACTTCTTGGTGATATGAGTCGTTGGCCTGAAATAGTTGAATTGAATAAAGATAAATATCCTTCTTTGGCTAGTAATCCTAATTTGATTCTCGTTGGCTGGAATCTGACTATTCCTGGTGCTAAAGGAACAGAAAAAGATACCAATACTAAAGATACCAACACCAAAGATACTAATACCAATTCGAATAATACTACTGTAGCTTCCAACAATAATAATTCAACTTCTGGAAATAACGGTAATTCAAATTCAGATAGTGGTAAAACTGCTAGTTCTTTAGACAATTCCAGTTCTAATAGTTCAAGTAATTCTGGTGGACCTATAATTACTCCAGACAGCCGTGTTCTTCATATAGGCGACTCTCACAGCGTCGGTGTTTATGGTCATGCTATTGATGACTTGATGAGACAGACCGGTGCTACTGTAAGCACAACAGCTGTTGCTGGTTCTAATCCAACCTGGTTTATGAATGGAACCGTAGGTAAATGCGGTTATTATTCAAAAGACGAAAATGGCAAGGTTGTTTCTCCGGCAGATTGGAGAACTCCAATGAAGACTCCATTGCTTCAGAATATGATTGATACTTATAAGCCAAGTGTATTAGTAGTTTCTCTTGGAGCAAATATGGTTGGCTATGGTGAATCAAGCATAAGAAGCCAGATTGACAGCATTTGTGATAAAGCTAAGGCCGCTGGCTGCAAGATTGTTTGGGTTGGACCGCCAGATAGCCGTTCTCAGGATAAAAATCAGGTAGCTAAGCTTTATAATGTTTTGAATTCTGAAGTAAGCAAATACGATGGTGTTGTCGTTGATTCACGCCAATATACAAAATATCCTTCAAGCGGCGGCGATGGATTGCATTACAGCGGTACTGAAGGGACCAAAACAGCTAATAATTGGGCTAACTCTGTAATGAATGCTATTCAGGGTAAATAATTAGCTAATAATAAAAAAGCTCAGATTTGTAATTAATCTGAGCTTTTTTGTTGCTGGGTTATGGGGTTATGTTCTAATGAAGAGAATGTGTTATAATGGTTTATATTTCAATATAAATTCTCGGAGATAAAAATGAAAATTGCTGTAACTTATGAAAACGGTGAAGTATTTCAACATTTTGGTCATACTGCGGCTTTTAAGTTTTATGAAGTCAAAGATAATAAAGTTGTTTCTTCAGAAGTCGTTAATACAAATGGCAGTGGACATGGTGCATTATCAGCTTTTTTAGGCGATCATAAGATAAACAAATTAATTTGCGGTGGAATTGGAGGTGGAGCTAAGGCCGCACTTGCTGAAAAGAATATTGAAATATTCGGTGGGGTTACTGGTGACGCAGATAAGAATGTTGAAGATTATCTAGCAGGAAAATTAAAATATGACCCGGATAAAGTTTGCAGCCATCATCACGAAGATGGGCATGACTGTGGTGAGGATCATCATGGATGCAGTGGTAACTGCAGTTCTCAAAATAAGACTGTTATTTCTTCCTTAAAACCAGGTTCTTTGTTGTTAAAACGCTAAGTAATTTTTTGCTGATGCTTATAAAATAATACTATCTTTTAGCTTAATAAAGGTTTGGCTATTAAGCTGCGGAATTGTTTTTCCCCTCGTCAGCTTTGTTTGGAACTAAGTCAGGACGGAGATATTCTGTTATAATGTGTGCAATCTTTTCTCTATGAACAACATAGCTACCAAGACTTTCTCCGTCTATTATTTTAAGCTGAGCACCTGGTATTTGCGAAGCTATATGTTTTATGTGTTCTTCTAATACCAAATCTCTGTTTCCTGTCAGAACAAGAGTTTTGCACTTTATTTGTTTTAATTCTTCATCTGTGATGTTAGGCTGTTCTAAAAGCAAACGGAATCTTGGGGTTGGATGGAAAAAGTTTAGAACTTTGAATACATAATACGTCCAGGGTTTTATTCCCTTAGGATTTGTGTTTACTCCGCTTATTATAAGGTTTTTAAATAATTCGGGATATTTTGAAGCAGCAATTAAGCCAATGATACCTCCATCTGCAAGGCCATAATATGAACAACCTTCTAAGTTTAATGATTTTATAAAAGCATGTATGTCTTCAGCCATTATTCTGTAATCAAGATTGTTGGTTTTTGTGCTTTCACCATGGCCGCGACTGTCTATGAGATAGCAGGTAAAGTTTTTTTCAAGTATTTCTGAAGCAGTATCAAAAATAGTGTGGTCTTCACTGTTACCGTGAACCATAATAAGAGGTTCACCCTTCCCTTTTACTTCATAGTAAAGTTCTATATCGTTTACTTTTATTAACATCTTTCTCTTTCAACCTTTTTAGACGGACTCAACTAAGTATTGTAGCACTGTAATGGTTAATATGGTATAACATTTATGAAATTTTATTGTAAGTATTAAAGTAAAAATGATAATCGACTACAATAAAAAGGTTTAATATGAGTTAGAAGAGTTGGAGGAATATGCTGATATGATGGTTGTTGTAAATACTAAGAACGATTGTTCAAAGAGGATTGCTTCAAAACGAAGTACTCCTAGTATATATAAAAAGAAAACAGTTCGAGTAAGAGGCTTTGTTGATAGAATATCAAATGGAATAGTGGTAGTTGTTATAAGAAATCCTATAGATAATGAAAGCGTGAAAGAAATTTATGTGCCTGTCAGCAAGTTCCCTAAGAGAGTGCCTGAAGAAGGCGATTATGTCTCTGTAACAGTTAATGTTTATTAATCTTTGATTTGGTAAAGGGGGATTTATGGAAACTAGAGTTGCTGTAATGAGTATTATTGTTGAAAATACTGGTTCGGTAGAGAAGATTAATAACCTGCTCCATGATTATTCTCAATATATTATAGGAAGGATGGGCATACCTCATAGAGGCAAGAACATCAGTATAATAAGTGTGGCTATTGACGGGCCTCAGGATAAAATTGCAGCTTTGTCTGGAAAAATTGGAAATTTAAATGGGGTAAATGTAAAAACTGCTTACTCAAATTTCTAAATTTTAGTAAAAGCACGAACTTATGGGGTACCGTGCATAAATAAAACCCTCTTTTGAAGTGATTTAATTTTGTGTATTTTTTATTAAACTCGCATATATAGCTAAAACTAGAAGTGGTAATCGGCCAAAAACTCTAAGTGTCTGTGTTATAAAATTTTTAAAAAAAATTAAAGTGCCCTTTGCTTTTTTTTAATGAAAAGGTATATAATCTTTTTTGTTGAGAAACGAAAAAATGTTGAGAGTTCTCAATAAAAATTTTGTGAAAACTTCGGCACGAATAAATAAGGATGGAATAACAAATGAGCGACTATAAAGAGCTTGCAGACCAAAAGAACAAGAAGACTTCAGAAGTAGAATATATTGCTTCAAGGTTATCTTCAGTAATGGAAACCTACAGAAAGCTTCTTGCTAAAAAATGTGCTCAATAGTGCACGTGAGTATGTTCTAGCAGTGCTTTGCTAAGTGTGTAGATAGTGCCTTGTATGATGTGTAGGAAGTTTTAAAGTTACAAGGTGCTGTAAATAAGATTGGAACAAACTTAAGAACTCAAATTCTAATAAAATAACCCTCGAAAGAGGGTTTTGTTTTTTTTGTATAAAAAAAACACGCGATAGTCGCGTGGTTCTTTATTGATTTATCTGGCGTGCACTAGTTCCGGATGAATATCGTGTGATGTCATTCTGTTCCAGGCAACTTCTTCCCATTTTGTTCCCGGTTTACCATAATTGCAGTATGGGTCTATAGATATACCACCACGTGGAGTAAAACGACCCCAAACTTCTATATATTTTGGATCCATTAGTTTTATCAGATCTTTCATAATGATATTTACACAATCTTCGTGAAAATCGCCATGATTTCTGAACGAAAATAGGTATAGTTTAAGAGACTTGCTTTCTACCATTTTAATATTAGGAACATAAGAGATGGTTATGTTGGCAAAATCTGGCTGACCAGTGATTGGACAAAGAGAGGTAAATTCCGGGCAGTTAAACTTAACAAAGTAATCATTGTCAGGATGTTTATTGGTAAATGTTTCAAGCACTTCTGGAGCATAGTCACTTTTATATTTTGTGGCATGATTACCTAGAAGAGTTAGATTTTCTTTTTCGCGGCTCATTTTTTTCTCCTTTATATGGCTGGGTCAGATATTCCATTTGCTTTAAAAGCTGCGGCTCTGTCTATGCATGTTCCACATTTGCCACAGGGATTAGCATTGCCTTCATAGCAAGACCAGGTAAGTTCATAAGGAACTCCTAATTCTAGACCTATTTTCACGACTTCAGCTTTGTTTACATTAACAAAAGGTGCTTCTATTCTAAGTTGATGCCCTGAACCTTCATAAATAGCTTCATTCATGGCTTTGTTGAAAGCAGGTGAACAGTCTGGATAAGCAAAACCAGCCGCATCATCGGCGTGAGCACCATAATATATGACAGAACAGTCTTTGCTGAGAGCTATACTTGCTGCAGCAGATAAAAATAATCCATTTCTGAAAGGAACATAAGTGCTGACAGGTTTATCGCCTTTGGTTTCTTTTATCTGCTTTTCATAGCTTTCTTCTGGTATTTCCTCGGTAGATTGCTGCAAAAGAGAGCAGTTGCTATATTGAAAAATTTTGGATAAATCCATAAAAAGCTGTTCTACGCCATAAAAAGCAGCAACTTTCTTAGCGGCTTCTATTTCTTTTGTATGCTTCTGCCCATAGGAAACAGAAAGAGCAATAACATTTTCTTTTCCATATTTTTTTACTGCTAATCCCAAAGCTGTTGTAGAATCTACACCACCGCTGGATAATACTAATGCTTTCATTTTTCTTTTCACCTTAAATAAAGCTGCATGGTTGGATCAGTTTTGAATTTGCCACGCAATTCTGCTGTAAATGTTTTTACATTTGCTTTTTTTATGCTTCTTGCTGTGACACAACTATGACAACCTTCTATTAAGACTGCTACATCTTTGCTGCCTGTAATTTCTGTCATAATATCAGCAACATCCTGACCGATTTTTTCCTGAAGCTGAAGTCTTTTTGAAACCATATCAACTATTTTTGCAATTTTGGAAAGTCCAATGACTTTGCCGTTGGGAACATAGGCGACAGTGGCTTTCATATCATACATTAGAGCAAGATGATGTTCGCAATGAGAGAAAAAGTCTATGTCTTTCATTACGACTACTTTGCTGGTGTTTTCTGTATCAATGCCTTCATCAAAGCATTTGTTAAACATTTCAGCAATCTGGTGGTTGGAATAATTCATTCCTTCAAATATTTCTTCATACATATTTGCAACTCTGACAGGAGTATCTTTGAGACCTTCTCTGTCAGGGTTATCACCAAGAGCGATTAAAATTCCGCGTATATGTTTTGCTATAGCTTCTTTATCTATCATAATCAGACTCCTCTCGTATCTGGATGCCAGATTACTTTATGAAGTTGAATCTGCATACGAACATCATTCAAATTGTTTTCCTTCATGAAATCAACAATTTTTGTTAGTTCAATCTTTCCAAATACTGGGCTTATAAAAATACTTATTCCTTTTTTTATCAAATCGTATTTATCAATAATTTGTTTGGCTTTAGAAAGGTCTTCTAGGCTGCCAGATACAAATTTAACAGAGTCATTTCTAGTCAGATATTGAAAATTGTCTAATTTCATAGAATTTTCAAATCCGCTAGAAGGCAGCTTGTAATCCATGGTAAAAGAAAGTCGTGAAGAATCTTCGACTCTGAAATCTTTTAATAGAACAGCTCCGTTAGTTTCTATTTCCACTCTTATGTCAGGGTCAGAATCTAGTATCAATTGTATAAGCTTTTTTATTTCTGGCTGAATTAAAGGTTCGCCACCAGTAAGAGTAACATCTTTAATTTTAGAATTTATAATATATTGAGTTATTGCTTCTGGGGTTTCATCGGAAAAAGCGCAATCTGGTTCTAGTGCCCAAAGCGTATCACAATAAGAGCAACGCAAATTACAGCCTTTAAACCTGATAAAGACTGCGAGCTCGCCGGCTCTTTTCCCTTCGCCATTTATGCTTATAAATTTTTCTACGACTTTCATTTAAACACCGTAGGTTGCTGAATTATTCGGGGTTTCGAATACTTCAACACGATTTACATTAAACCCTTTATTGACCAACAAATCAAAGAAGTGTTTTGCAAAATTTTCTGCTGTAGGTCTGAACGGAACAGATATTAGCTTAAAATCTTCTTCTTTTAAGGCTTCTATGGTTTTGGGTTTTAGACTGCCTTCTTCGTAAATAAAGCTATGGTCTAATTCGTCACATATGCTTTTTAAAGCAGATTTCAAATCACTGAAATCAATAACCATGCCTCTGGTTTGTTTTTCGTTGCTTAGTGTTTCGCTTTTTATTTCAGCAACAACTCTCCAGCGATGACCATGCAGATTCTTACATTTTCCATCGTAACCCGATAGAAAATGAGCTGAATCAAAAGCTGCTTCTGATTTTAAGTAATACATATTTCGTTTCCTGATAACCTAAAACAAAAAATCCTGTCACCATCGACAGGACTTTAACTATTGTTGTCAAATGGACAACAAAAAAAGCCCTAGTTTTGTTTTACGACAGGATGGTACAAATGAACTGTCGGTAATTTCTTACAAGGGCTATTTTACTAGAAAATAAATAAAAGTCAATTATTTTTATTGTTTGTCTGAATTGTCTTTATCAGAGGTTTTTTTATACCTGTTTTCTATATATTTAAATATCATAGGATAAATTGCTATTGGGTATAACGTCAAACCTGCCCACTGACACATTCTTGCATAAAAGTCTGGCAAAAAAGAATAATACCAGTTTCCTAATAGGTAATAAACCAGATAGACTGTTGTAACTCCAACTATTCCTCTGATTATCTTACATGTTAAGGAACAGTCTGTTGAAAAGTCTACATAATGCTTTTCTATAAACCAGCCTAAATTAAAACCTAGCCATACGCCTATTCCTAAAAAACCATCTTTCATCATTTTTTGAGGGTCAACAATCAGATTGCCTTTTACGTCTAAGGTCATTGGATAATTTTTATAGGTAAAATAAATGATAGCGGCTATTCCTATAATTATTGCATTGATAAGAAGTTTGATATCATTCTTTTTGTCTTGATTTGTTCTATTTACGAATAAGTAAGCCCAGTAAACAGATAGAGAACCCATAATAAAACCAACTACAACGTCTTGAGGAGTATGAACTCCAAGATAATTGCGAGAAAAAGCGACTAAGAAAATTGCTAAAAGAAATAAGATAGATAGCCATTTCCTTTTCGCCCAAGTTAAAACGGCACTGCTGATAAGATATGATGTAACGACCTGAGTATGACCGCTTGGAAAAGAGTAGCCTCCGGCAGTTTTTATTGCATTCCCTGCAGGTATAATCTCTGAACTGCGTATCCATGGGCGATAAATGCAGAAACTCAGCTTTACTATTGCATTTACTAGACTTGATATAGAATAACTAGCTAGTATGAATAATCCAGCTTTTTTGTTAATGCACCAATAAATAAAGAAGAATACAGCCAAAAACCAAAAGCTGATTGCTATATTGGAAATCTCCATCATAAATGGAGTTAGTATTTCGTTTCTAACGTTTTTTTGTAAAAATAAAAGATATTGTAAATCCAAAAATTTGTCTCCGTAACGTATATATTTATGTTCGTCGTTTAATAACACAGATTTTTAACGATAAGTCAATAAAAAAGTTTGTCTTGCGAATAAAAAACATGTAGAATGTTTACGTTATGTCAGATTGGTAGTATAATCTTTTTGATTAAAAGTATTAATAATGATTTTGGAGGGTTTATGACAAGACCAGTTGTTACCGAACGTTATTTAGCTCGAAAAGAAGAAATAATTAATGCTTGCCTGGAACTATATAAAGACTTTAGTTTTAAAGATATAAGCATTAAAGATATTGCTGATTACACTTCTTTTTCAAGACCTTCTATCTATAACTATTTTGAAACTAAAGAAGAAATTTTCCTGGCTATTTATCAGAAGGAATATGAAAACTGGAAAGAAGATTTAGATAAAATTGCTGCTTCTAAGCGAACAATAAGCGTTAAGCAGTTTGCGGATAAGTTAGCAAAGACTTTGAATAAAAGATTCTTCCTTTTAAAACTTCTGTCTATGAATCAGTATGATATGGAAGAATACAGCAGATTAGATAGATTGATAGAATTTAAAAAAGCATATGGTGCCTCTATTACTGCTTTGGAAAAAGCTTTGAAAAGAGCATTCAAAGGTATAACAAAAACTAAGTGTGAAAACTTTATTTATTCCTTTATGCCTTTTATGATAGGTATTTATCCATATGTTTATGTTAATAAAAAACAGGCTGATGCAATGAAAAAAGCAGGTTTGAAATTTAAAAAGCAGACTGTTTATGAAATAACATATAATATGATTATGAAGCTTTTAGAAAAGGCTTAATTTTTAAGATATTTAGCACTGCTGCAGCTATCGATGAATAACTGCAGCAGTTTATTTTTTGTCAGGCTTCTATTTTTTCAAAATCGCTGGCTGGATGTTTGCAGAGCGGGCAGATAAAATCTTCTGGGAGTTCTTCCCCTTCGTATTCGTAACCACATATTTTGCAGCGCCAAACAGTCTTTTTAGGTTTAGCTGCTGGTTTTGGTTTAATATTCTTCTGGTAATAGTCATAGGTAACAGAATCTTCGTCACTTAGTTTTACTCCGTCAGTAACATCTGCCAAGAACAATGAGTGGGTTCCCAGATCGGTAATACTTACTACTTTTGCACTTAGATAAGCTGTTGTGTTTTTATTCAGATAAGCTATACCATTTTCAGCAATCTTATGTTCAAAATTTTCAAATTTGTTAACATCTTTTCCACTTTGAAAACCAAAATGTTTGAAAACTTCAAATGGAACTGAAGTAGAAAGCATGGAAACATTGAATTCCTTGCTGGCAACAATCATATCGTGAGTGAAATTGTTTTTGTTTACCGCTACAACTATTCTGTTTGGAGTGGAAGTAACCTGCATTACTGTGTTAACTATACAGCCATTCTGTTTGCTACTGTTTTTGGCTGATAGAACAAATAGTCCGTAGCTTATTTTGAACATTGCATTCATATCCATGTTAGTAAACCCTCCTGTTTTTTTTGTTAAAATATCAAAAAAAAACCAGCTCTTTTAAGCTGGTTTTTTAGAAATTATCTTATTTCTTGAAGTATCTCTTTAAGAGACCATCGAAACCACGACCATGACGTGCTTCGTCTTTGCACATTTCGTGAACTGTGTCGTGAATAGCATCATAACCTAATTCTTTAGCACGTTTTGCAAGTTTAAGTTTGCCGTCGCAGGCGCCAAATTCTGCATCTGCTCTCATAGAAACGTTCTTTTCGGTAGAGTCAGTAAGGACTTCGCCAAGAAGTTCAGCAAATCTAGAAGCATGATCAGCTTCTTCAAAAGCATAGCGTTTAAATGCTTCGGCTATTTCAGGATAACCTTCTCTGTCTGCCTGACGGCTCATAGCAAGATACATTCCTACTTCAGCACATTCGCCATTGAAGTTTGCTCTTAATCCTTCAATAACTTCTGCATCAAGACCTTTTGCAGAGCCGACTCTGTGTTCGTCAGCATAGGCTTTTTCATCAGCCATGGGTTTAAACTTATCTGCTTTTGCTTTGCAGATTGGGCATTCTGCTGGAGGTTCAGAACCTTCGTGAACATAACCACATATAGTGCAAACGTATTTCATAGTTGTTTTACCTTTCTGGTAGTTTTTTGTTTTTTATTATTATGCTTAAAGTTTAATAATTTATCAATAATTATTTTTATTTATTTAAATTCTTTAGCGTTGAGTATAATGCTTTGTTCAGAGCCATCTTTTTCAAAAACATATCTGAAGGCTAAACTTCTTCCTGTTTTGTAGCATAAGTCAGCTATGTTTTTTATGTTACCTTTTTTGTTTATCATGTTTTTTTTGATTCTTTCAAAATCCTTTTTTGTGTAGCTTTTTGATTTATCTACATAGTATACATATTCAAAGAATTCCGAAGTTAGATTCTGTTCTTTCCATTCAACTCCATCTTCTATTTTTCTTGGAAGAGTGTCTTTTACTGCTTTATACATGGTCTCAAGCATTGACGCAGCATCGGATTCTTGTGATTCAGATAATATTTTTTGGTTTTTATGTTTTATATCTTCTTGAATTTGTTTTTTAAAAAAGTTTTTTACTTTAATTCTATAAATTATTAAAAAAACAACTAATAGGATGGAGCCTATAACTCCTGCCCAGGTTTCTGTCTGCATCGAAATACCTCTAAATACATACTCTATATGATTTTACAATAATAGATATTCTTTTTCTACAATAAAAGAAAGTTTTTAACCTTTTACTTTTTGTGGTTATTCTTAATAAAACTCTAATTATTAGTGGTTTAAAAATGTTTGCAAAGTAGTACATAGTGTATTAAACTAGTATAAAAGTGTGTGAAGAAAGAACTATATATGGGTGAAATGGAAGAAAAAACAAATAACATAAATGTAGATAAATCAGAAAATCAAGAAGAATCAGATACTAAGTTGAAAGACGATTCTCTATCAGAAAACATTTATAAGTTGGATGGTAAAGTTCATTTTTTAACTGCATTAACATTAGGCTTACAGCATGTCTTAGCTATGTTTTTGTCTAATGTAGTTCCAATTATTATTATTACTGGCTTAGCTACGATTAATGGAACAACTATTCCAGATAGCATTAAAACGCAGTTGATTCAAAATGCTATGTTTATTGCAGGAATAGCTTCTCTGATTCAGGTTTTTGGAATATGGAAAATAGGTAGCAGATTACCTATTGTTATGGGTATCAGTTTTACTTTCTTGTCTGTAGCTGCTCGTGAGGGTTTAGATTATAACATTATTATGGGGTCTATTATTGTAGGAGGCTTGATAGAAGGCTTTTTAGGTCTTGGGTATAAATATTGGAAACGAATGATTTCACCCATCGTTTCTTCTTGTGTTGTTATTGGTATTGGAATCTCGCTTTTACCTGTTGGAACCATATCTTTTTGCGGCGGTTCTACTTTATTAAGTACTCCCGGCTCTGATTTTGGTGATTTAAAATATTGGATTGTCGGCAGTATTACTCTTGCTTCCTGTCTTATCTCTTTAAATATGTTTAAATCTCATCTTAAGGCTTTATCTCCATTGATAGGCTTAGTTATAGGTTGTTTTGCTTCACTGTTTTTTGGCATGATAGATTACTCTGGATTTAAAGATACTGGCTTATTTTCTTTCCCAGTCATATTCCCGACAGGTATGCCCTTGTTTGATTTGGGAAATATAATATCTTTCATATTTATTTTTCTTGTCTCTGCAACAGAAACTATTGGAGATACTTCTGCGATATGCTATGGTTCTTTGAATAGAGAGATGACAGAGGAAGAAGGTTCTGGCTCATTGGCTTGTGATGGATTTTCATCAACACTTGCAGCATTGTTTGGTTGTTCCTCAACAACAAGTTTTTCTCAAAATGTGGGTTTAATAAATCTGACTAAGGTTGTAAACAGATATGTTGTGGCAACTGGTGCATTGATTCTTGTTGTTGCAAGCTTTTTCCCTCCTTTGGCTTTCTTGTTGCAAGCTGTCCCTGAGTCAGTTCTGGGGGGTTGTACAATACTTATGTTTGGGCAAATATTTATAAGTGGAATTCAAATGCTTTATAAAAATGGTTTAACAGAAAGAAACACTATTATTGCTTCTGTATCTATTTGTTTGAGCGTAGGTTTATCGTTAGAGGCAAAAATGTTTCAGTTCTCGCCAGAATTGGTAAAAAAGATATTTGTAAATAATCCTGTCTCTATTATTTTCGTTGTTGCATTAATTCTTGATTTATTGTTGCCTAAAGATAAAAATCAAGAAGTTGCCTGAAGATTATATAGATTTTGCTTTTGTTAAATACTTTCTGACAAAATGTTATCTTCCTGATAAGAGCTTTTAATAAGAATTTTCTATGGTTGATATTCTATAATTATAGCTCTTTTTTATTTATATATTATCATAGAATTAAAATTTTAAAGTTTTTAATTAATTTAGACAAATTTAAATATATTTTATTAAGCATTGTCATTTTTCAGAAAATTTCATATAATTAAAAAATAAGGTTCTTATAAGGAGTACAAATACATGAGAAAAAAATCGTTTATAATGGCCGCTTTAGCTAGCTTCATAGCTTTCAGTTCTCTGCCTTCTTTTGCTGCAAAACCTATTAACGTATTAGTAATTGATTCAGGCAGTGATTTTACTCATAAAGAATTGAAACCAATGGCTAGTCCTAATTTAGCTGAATTAAAAGGTACCGAAAAGGTAGATGACGATAATAACGGCTATGTAGATGATGTTTATGGCTGGAACTTTGTTGAAAACAACTCAACATTAGTTAATTTAAGAGAAACTCCTCCAGAATATGACAAGGTTCTTGAAGTAATGAAAAACATTAACAAGATGCAGCAGTCAGGTAAAGAAGCTTTTACCAAAGAAGAATGGAATGCATTTGTTGATCTTTACAACAACCCGAAATTGAAACCCTGGGTTAATTTCTGTGGCGGTTGGGCACATGGTACACATTGTGCTGGTATTATTGCTTCTAATAATAAAAATGTTGCTTTTAAAGCTATACGACATATCCCAACAGGGGCTGCTCCTTCTAGAGTTATTGAAGATGGTTTAAAAAGAGTTAGCTTTAAAGTAGCACAAAGAACCAAACGTAATGGTCCGACTATGGAAGAAATAGAACAGTATTTTGAAGAAGTTGGTCTGGAAAATGCTGAAAAAATTGAATCAAAAGCTGATTATAT
>ONIU01000020.1 GCA_900317935.1 uncultured bacterium | reverse complement strand
TTAGTTCTTTCAAAAATGGTTGAGCTTGGTTTCATTACTCCTGATCAGTATACAGAGGCTAAAAATGAAGAACCAGTTCTAGCAAAAATGAAAGAAGAAGAAATAAAAGCTCCGTATTTTACCACTTATGTTCGCGACAGACTTCTTGAAAAATATGGTGCAAACGTCGTTTATAATGGTGGCTTGAAAGTCTATACAACAATAGATATGGAATTGCAGGAATATGCAGAACAGGCTATGGCGTCTGCAGCAATATTCATTCAGAATCCAATAGATAAAGAGCCGGATTTGAATGGCTCTCTTGTTTGCCTGAACCCCAAAAATGGTCACATATTAGCAATGTATGGCGGACGTGATTTTAGTAAATCACAGTTTAACAGAGTTACTCAGGCCTATCGTCAGCCCGGTTCCTCTTTTAAGCCTTTCGTTTATGCAGCAGCGCTTGAAAATGGTTATTTGCCCAATGACACAATTCTAGATGAATATATTTCTTATACTAACCCATGGACAAAGCAGGTTTGGGCTCCGAGAAACTCTGATCATAAGTTTCATGGTTATGTAACTCTAATGAGAGCTTTGGCAAAGAGTTATAACGTTCCTGCCGTCAAGCTTATTGACAAGTTAACTCCTGCAAAAGTTATTAAAATGGCTAAGAAAATGGGAATCAGTTCTCAAATGGAACCGAACCTTTCATTAGCTCTTGGTTCTGGACAGTTTACTCCTTTGGAAATGGCTTCTGCATATGGTATTTTCGCTAATCTTGGCATTTATTGCCAACCTATTGCTATTACTAAGGTTTGCGATAGAGATGACAATGTGCTGGAAGAAAATAATCCCAAGGCTCAGGAAGTTATGAAGTCCATCAATGCAGCTATGATGTGCGATCTTCTTAAGAATGCTTTGGAAAAGGGGACTGGTTATCGAGCAAAAGTTCAGGGTTGGACTTGTGGCGGTAAAACAGGAACAACTAATGACTATATTGATGCCTGGTTTAATGGTATTTCTCCTAATCTAGTAACTATAGTTCAGTTTGGTTATGATATGCCTAAGACTCTTGGTAAAGGTATGGCCGGCGGTAATGTTTGTGCACCGGTTTGGCATGATTTCATGGAAAAGGCTTTGACAAAATATCCAAAGTCAGATTTCCCTGTTCCAGATGGCGGTGTAAGATGTAAAGTTTGTATCACAACAGGAAAACTTGCTTCTAGTTCCTGCCCCAAGAATGAAATAGTAACTCAGGTTTTCCCAATTGAATCCCAACCTTTGGTTAAGTGTGATCACTACAAGTTTATTGCAAGAAATAATGCAATCACAAGACCTGTAGATGAAAACACTGCTGCTAGTGAACAAGACAATGGTTTTGTAAGTGCTTCTGATTTCTTCAGTGCAAATTATCAGGGAGCATCTGCAAGACCGCAGACTACTGCTCAGCCTGCAGCCGGTAACTGGATACAAAGAACTTCAACTACTCCTGCTAACACTTCTAGTGGAATCAGAGAACCTGGTATTTTTATTCCTCAAAACTCTGCACCTGCAAAGAGTAATTCTGGAGTTATTTTTGATACAGATTATCACTAAAATTATCTGATTTATTAGTTAGTTTTAACTTTTTTAATAGAGTCTGCCGATATTAAGCTTATAGTTATATTTTAAAGGTAATTAATATGAGGCAGACTTTTTGTCCTAGATGTGACAATCTATTGAGCCGAAGCGGACATTGTTCTATTTGCGGCTATCAGGTTAAAGTAACATGTCATCACTGTGGGCATCTCAATATTCCTACAGCAAAATATTGTGGTGGCTGTGGCCGAGGGACTACTTTCTCTATAAGATACAGAAAATTACTAAACTCTATTTTTAATCCTTTCCAACAGATAAGATTAAAAAGATTTTTTGGTGGTATTGCATTCGGGACTCTATTAGCTTTATTTGCATTCAGTTCAATGGGAATGAAATACTATGCTCCAGAAGCTTTGCCTGAAGAACAGGCTGTTGTTCCTGTTCAATATGAAAAATCTGTTTTAAATTCTAATATTATAAAATCTATTGACTCAGATCTTGACGAAATCTGTGCTGATAAAGACAGAAAAAAAATTGCTACTTTAAAAGAATTGTGCCAGATAATGGATGTTATGATAAAGAATCTCAATCATATTGCTCTTAGAATAAATAAGAAAAAATATCCATTAGATAATGCAGAATCATACTTAGAACAGGAACCTTCAATAAAAAAGGCTGAAACGGCTACTAGAGGCAACGCGGCAATTATGTTTTTTGCTTACTTAACAGACTTTTTTGAATTGAAGTATAAAGATTTTGCAAAAGGTTCATCTTATACTGATATTCCAAGATTCAATATTATGGAAGCTCCATCATCAGCTCTCAAGAACTATGGAATTAATATATCTGCAACAGATGAACGTTTTGGAGTTAATGATGGAATATCATTGGATGAACTTTGTAAAGCGGCTAGACATGTAGCTATTCATGCCGTTCAGAAAGCCAATAAAGAAGCTCCTGATTTAACGGCTCTTCCAGAAATTATTATTGAATAATGACATAAAAAAGCCCTGAATTTCATTCAGGGTTTTTTTAATGCTTAATAACGTTTCACGATAATTTTCTTTGGAGGTGGCGGATCGTTATCTTCGTCATCTCTTTTGTTGTATGGTCTTTTCTGATAGGAAGGCTTAGAATCATAGTCGTCGTCTCGGCGGCGGCTGTAAGGTTTTTGATAACCATCCTGATGCCCGTTATCATCATCTCTATTATAGTTATTACGTCTATAGCCATTATTGTCATATTTTCTATAGCCACCGTCTCTTCTATAACCATCTTCTGAATCACTTCTACGATAACCGCTGTCTCTTCTGCTATAGCCTTCAGAATCATCTCTGCGGTAACTGCTTCCTCTTCTATAGCCACCTTCAGAATCATCTCTGCGGTAATTGTTTTCTCTGCGATAGCCATTGTCTCGTCTATAGTTATCGCCTTCTTCTCTTCTATAAGAGTCTTTTCGGTAATTGTCATTGTCATCACCGAGTTTGCGATAGCTGTTTAGAGCTCTTGTATTTTCTTCAAAGTCTATTTCATCACTTTCATCATCGTAGTCATCATCTGAGAAGTTTCTTCTGTAACCATCATCCCGTCTGTATCCATTGTCTCTTGAATTGTATCTTGGTTTCCTATCAAAACCTGGTGTGTGAAGAGGTGGGAGAATAGTCATATATATTATTGAAGATTTGTATATGACTTCTGATTGGTCTTTAAAACCTAAGGTAACAGAAAACTGGTCATAAGCTTTTAATTTTCCGCGTAAAACTGTTCCGGTTTCAAGAACCATTTCTACTTTTTGATGTTTTTTTCTTGCCTGAGATAAAAACATATTTTGGATTTGTGATTTATATTGAGACATTTTTAGCTCCTACTCGCTATTTTTTCTATATATAAACAATTGCTCTCAGATTGTTTTATTATTAAATTTTTACTTCATATTGGCAATAGCCTTAGTCTTAGATTGGAGAGCCTGAAGCAGAGAATCTATTTTATTTGCTTCTTGCGCAGAATCTTCAGCTAGACGTTTCATTTCGGCTGCAACAACAGAGAATGCTTTTCCGGCTTCACCTACACGAGCTGCTTCGATTGAAGCATTGAGAGAAAGAAGATTACTTTTTCTTGCTATATTGGTTATAACTCTAATAACATCTTCCATTTGATTTGTTGATGCTTCAAGTTCTTTTAAGTGCGCATTGGTAGCTCTTAAACGTTCTGTAGTAAGCTTCAGAATCTGGAAAGATATTTCAGGAACTGTTCCTAAAAGGGTTCTAAAATCATCTTTGGTTATGATTAAGAATATGGTTTCCTGAACAGTTGCAAGAGTAGCAGAACGAGGCTGTTCATCTATAATGGCCATATCGCCAACAACAGCACTTTTACCTAAGGAAACAAGAACAGAATCTATTCCCTGACTATTTCTTTTGAGAATGTTTATTTTGCCACTTTTCACTATGTAAAGCGCGTCACCTTTGTCGCCTTCTTTAAAAATAACAGTTTTTGGCGGATAAGTTTGCTCGATGGTAATTGCGGCCAATTCAAACAAAGCCTTTTCAGATAAGCTTCTGAAAAGATCAACCTGCCTAAGAAATTGTATTTTATCTACGTTTGACATAAATAACCAATATCAAAGAAATTTTAATCAATTTAACATTCTTATAGCTCTCTGTCAATGGGTTGAGGTGAAATTTGAGAAATGAGATATTGGTGATATGTGGTGAGTGGTGTGTACACTACTTGTTTTCAAAGAAGTCTTTGCCCGCCTGCAATACTACATTTGGATTTCTTTCCATACATAAACTCCTTCGCAAAGCAGCAGAGTGGGGGTGATTTTTTAAATAACCAAACAGATGTACCCTGAATAAAGGAACGGCAGAAGACCCATGTTCCATAAGCATATCTAGCAGATGATGCCTGAAGATAGGAAATCTTAATTCTGGTTTAAGTAATTCTTCATGACCTAGAAATTGTGCATAAAGCCAGGGTTTGCCCACACAACCTCGACCTATCATAAAGCCATCACAGCCGGTTTTTTCATAAAGTTCAACTATATGTTCTTCTGATGAAATGTCTCCGTTGGCTATAAATGGAATTGAGCCGCTTATTTCTTTTATTCCTTCCAGAAATTTCCACTGTGCAGGACCTGTGTACATTGCCTGCCTCGTTCTGGCGTGCACTGTTATTGCTTTGGCACCAGCTTCAACTACTGCATGGGCAAACTCTTTAACATTAATAGAATTTTCTGTCCAACCAATTCTGAATTTACAGGTAACAGGTAGTTTTACTGATTTTGAAACTGCTTTTATTATATCGGCCGCTAGTTCAGGCGTTTTCATCAAAGCAGAACCGGCACCGGTTTTTACTACTTTTGAAACAGGACAGCCCATATTTATGTCTATAATGTCACAGATTTTTAGCGATTCAACGAAAGCAGCAGCTTCGGCCATTAAGTCTGGTTCTGAACCGAATATTTGAACTGCATAGGGGCCTGTGTTCCCGTCGAACTTTATCATTTCGACAGTTTGAGGACTTTTCATGTGAAGAGCTTTGCAGCTTGCCAGTTCTGACACAGAATAACCAGCTCCAAGTCTTGCGCATAATTGTCTGAAAGAACCGTCTGTAACCCCAGCCATAGGTGCTAAAACAAGATTATTGGGCAGTTGAACATTGCCTATTTTTATTGGCTTTATTATTCCATTTAATTTATTGTTGGGGGCTGGATTTTGGGCAGATTCATCAAATGGTGAGGAAGGATTGCCTATCCAGGTAGTTAAATCTGAAAAAGAAGAGGACATTTATTCTTTTTCACATTCTGTACAAGTTTCGTCCCAAATTTTACAGCAGTTTCTTCCCATGCCTTTACATTTATACAATGCAAGGTCTGATTTCTTGATAAGAATGCTCTTTATGCTGGCATGATCTGGGAATGATGCTACGCCAAGTGAAATTGTAACTTTCAGTGCTTTTTCCTGACCAGGGAAGTCGTAGGCTTCAACGTTCTTTCTAAGGCGTTCGGCTACCAACAAAGCACCATTAGCATCTGTTTCAGGAAGAATAATAGCAAATTCTTCACCGCCGTAACGAGCTGGTATATCTATGGTTTCACGTATCGTTTGTTTGATGATTTTTGCTACTTCCATCAGAACGATATCGCCTTGCTGATGACCATAGGTATCGTTAAACTTTTTAAAATGGTCAATATCGAATAGAATAAGCGAGCAGCAGGTATGATAACGTTTAGCTCTGACAAGTTCTTCTTCAAGTCTAGCTTGGAAGTATCTGTGAATGAACAATTTAGTCAAACCGTCTGTAATAGCTAATTCATAAAGTCTAGCGTGTTCTACTGCCATTGCAGCCTGCTGAGCTAATGCTTCAAGCAGTCTCTGGTCTTCATCGTTAAATGATTCCCCGTTTATTTTATTAACACCATTGATAACGCCAGTTACTCTGTCTTTAATTTTCAAAGGAACAGAAATTAAAGCATTGATTGATTTTTCGTAATTTGAACTAGTTTCATAACTCTTAAACAGAGGATCTTTATAACCTTCATTAACAATAATACTTTTACCTGTTTTTAGAACAGTACCTGCAACACCTTCACCAATTCTAATCTTAACTGTTGTTTCAGGTTGAATAGTCTGGCTATCTTTCATGCTGTAAACTATTTTGGTTTCTAATTCATCGGTACCAGAACCGGTTTGTAACATTATTGAACAGCGTTCAGACTGAATAGCTGTTCCTGCCATTTCAAGAATCTGTTTAATAAGTTTGTCGGTATCGCTTTGAAAGTTCATTGCCTGACTAGCTTTGAAAAGAGTTTCTATTTCAAAGATTTTTCTGTCTAAGGCTTTATTGTTAGCTTCTAATGTTGAGAGCATTGAGTTGAAACTATGAGCTAACTGACCAATTTCGTCGTTGGAAGTTTCTTGAATTCTATGGCTTAAATCACCTTTTTCAATAACTTGAATACCTCTGATTAAATTATCTAGTCCTTTGGTAATAAATTTAGCCAATATTACAGAAAGAATAAGACCTGCTAAGAAACCTATACAGGCAATCAGAATAATATGATTCTTGCTTGTGGCTTTATTGTGTTCTAAGCGGTCAAAACCAAATCTTAGAATGACGGTACCGAATTTGGATGTTCCAATTTTTATTGGTGAAATATAGTCGACATATTCACCTTTTTCTGAAAGTAAGCGTTCTGTATTTTCAATTTTATCAATTCTCTCTCTGAGTGAATCAGGAATCGTTTGTCCTAATTTGCTTTCTGAATCACCTTTTACTTTGTGTGCAAGATATTTTCCATCTAAATCTAATACAGAAATTTCTAAAATATCCTGTCCACCTGCGATTATTCTTTCTGTGTAAGGAATAAACTCATCATAGGATTGACTAATGATTGGACCCTGACAAGCGATGGCCAAAGTAGAGGACAATAATTCCCCAGATTGATCCATGCCTTCTTGAAGCAGGTTAAATTCACGCTGTGAAGAATTATAGCTGTTTAATGCTACTATAAAGACAACAAGCAGTGCAATACCAAAGATGAACTTTGATTTTATTGAAACACCTATTTTTCTCTCTTCAGAACTATTCACTATTAAACCTGATTTTATTTATTCTTATGATTTTCTAACGCCTTTAGTACTTTTTCTATACTGTCGTAATCTCGCGGATCAACTTTTACAAAACCTTGAACGTCAGCCAAGTCTTTAAGAATTTCGCGGCCTTCTGGAGTCTTATTGTTTAAACTCAACAGAGCTGATTTTATTTTTTCTCTTAAATCTTGAGGTAAACTTTTTCGGCATACCAAAGGTTCATTAGAAATATCCTGAGTTGTAGCCAATATAATTAGCTCGTCTCTCTTACTTTTGTCTTTAAGAGTGTTTCTTGCATCATCATAACAGGCACCAGCATCGTATTTCCCTAAAAGAACATTGTAAACTACATTGTCATGTTTCCCTAATGTGTCTACTTCAGCGAAATCTCTGTCTGGATCAATGTTTGCTTCTAACATCATTGCTTTGGGGAATAAGTAGGCAGATGCAGATTCTTTATCAACCCAGGCAAACTTTTTATTTTTGAGATCTCTTAGAGTTCTTATACCACTATCCTGACGGGCAAGAACTATTCCTCTGTATGAGGTTGTACCATATCTGACCGGTTTACAAAGCATTTCAACTTCTGGGTTGTTTCTTGCTTCAACAGCACTCATAGAAGCCATCCAAGCAATATCAATTTCACCTGCTACAAGCTTTTTCAAAATACTAGAATAATCAGGTGCAGTCTGAAGTCTTACCGCTTTAACTCCTATCTTTTCTGCGAGATATTTTAAAAATGCTTCATGTTGGATGACCATTTGTGAAGAATTATTGTAAGGAATTCTACCTAAGCGTAGGACTTGATCCTTATATGGAGATGAACTAGAAGCATTCGAATCTGTGTTAGAAGTATTTGCAGAAGGCTGTATACTGCCTTTCTTTTCATTTGGATCAGTATTCTGTTTGCAGCAGCCAATAAATGAAACTGCCAACAATGATATAAGCATTAATGTAATTAATTTTTTCCCCATTACAAAATATCTCCAAAATAGAACTAATTTAAATTTATACCATAAGTGCTATCTTTTTATCTACTTTATTTATATCTTTTTGTTTTAATTGTTATTTTTCTTTATAAAAGGAACATCCAGACTAATTTTAACTTTATTGTTTGTCATCTGACTTTTTACAATTACATCATTCATATCATTCAAAAAAGTTAAATTGGTAATAGGAGGTATTCCTTTATCGCGTAATAGCGGTGACTGCAAAAACTGCTGAAGTTGTATGTTTAAATCAGAAGTTCTTAGTCTGAAATAAAGATTACATTCTTTTATTGATTCATAATTCCCTTTTTTAGATGGATTCTTAAGTTGATTTAAGGCTTTTTCAGCACCTTCCTGAGTAGATGACAAAACACAAAAATTGTCTATAACAGCAGCATAAACCCCATTTTCTCCCAACATAAAGTGGTTAAGTCTTACTAGATCTGCATCTTTTGTTTGTGTGTCGATGGCAGTTACAAATATCCCAGTCTGCATGCAAAGATTTTTTAGCTTTGGAAGTATGGATTTTAAATTTTGTGAATTTGGTATTTTTGCAACCCATCTCACATCAGGGAGCATTTTTTCACCGGTTGGGGTTAAATTGATATAGAACACACTTTCTGTAGCATAATTTGAAATTAAATCTTTTTCAAAATCTAGTCCAGCAGAAGCTATCATCTGTTTTACTACTTTTGTGTTCGGAATTGATTCCAGTTTTTTCATTACTATTTCTGGTTCTTGTATGCTGTGAGTCTGAGCAAGAAGAATCATAGGCTCATCATCTATGATATCTTGAATTGTTAGATTATTTATAGAAATGAAATTTTGAAGGTTTCCTTTTTCAGAATCAGCATTAAATCTTCCGAAAATACCTTTTTCAGAAATAGAAACAAGACTATATGCATCGCTGAAAGCTTCTATAACAGGTAAGAAATTTTCTTTTATTTTTTCTTTTTCATTTGCAGCAAAAGCAGGTAACTTATTATCAGCTGTATTTATCAACTCTTTTAAATTCTTTTGAATTTCAGCAGTATTTACAATCATTTTAAAAGTAATAGCTTCTGGAGCTGAATTAAATTCAGTCATCATTTCCTTGAACTTATCGGAGTGGGTATCAATTAATTTATTTAAAGAGTTTATCTGCTTTTCCGAAAGTTTTTCATCTACAAAGAATTTAAAGAAGTCAGGTCTTCCTATATATTCATTGAACATCAAAGCAGCTGTTTTAATACTAGTTTTTTTGTCTGGCCAGCTTTTGGCAATGGCACGTCCTAGTCTTCTTAAGAATTCTATGGGACAATTTCCGGGATTACTGATTATTTTGCTGGAATCTGTGATCGAAGTTACTATACATAATTCTTTTTCTCCAGCAGAAAGCATATCTACAAAAGGTTTTTGCTCTTTATGAGCAAGGCATGGCATAGTAATCAGCAAGAAAAAAATTATACTAATGTACCTGATTTTATTCATATTACCTTCAACTCCGATTCCATCTAGTGTACCCTTTATGTTATCACCTCTAGGATTTTATAACAAGATATTTAAGTGAAATGCTTAAAGCTTAGATTTAATCACTTCTCATGGCCTGTTTCGTATCGCCAGTATTTGTTGTTTTGCGAACTATTAATAAAAGAACTTGATATGGTTGTTGTAAGTTCTAAAGCTTTGCCAATTTCAGAAGAACCATACATGTTTTCTGATTCGTGAATTACTAATTGTACCCATAAAAGTGGAACATTTGGATTCATTTCATGAGTATATAAAGCAAAATTAACATCCTCAATTCCAGAAAAGACTTTCATTCCTTTTGTTTCAGAAGTTCTTGTAAGAGTTTTTGAACTTTTATCGAATTGATAGGTAATTGTTTCTACTTTTGGCTTTTCTCCAGAAGAATTATAAATATATTTATTAAAAAGTAAGCCTTTAGGGTGAATTTGAATTAAATCACCATGAATGTTGTCTTTTGTGTTTTGTGTAATAAAAAGCTGCTTTCTGGCCTTCTGCAAATTAATATAACCATTTTGGGAATCTTCATTTGGATCTTCAAACCTTGGACAGGCGGAAGAAAAATCTCTGCGAATATAATTGATGGCTAGTCTTGCTTCCTGAAGATTTTGCAGATTAACAACTCCGTACATATAATTATAACGGGTATTCGCCATAAATTTATATATCAGCCCAAACATTAATGCTGTAATGATAATACAGACCATTAATTCAACAAAGCTAATACCTTTTTTGTTAGAAAAGCAGATTGTCATCATTTATTACCAGAACGGATAATTGAATTTCTCGATTTCTGTCAGAATCAAGATTTATGTTTGAAGGCATACGGCCCTCAGACCATTTGATTTTCACTGTTACTTTTTTTAATAAGTTATTGCCAAAATTATTGTATTGGCTGGTAACTGGTTCTACCTTGATATCTCTATAAAAATATGCATTGCAGTATTGGTCTGAGTATTTAAGGTTTTCTTCAAATAAGCCGGAACTTTTCCAGTTTTCATTATTGGCTTTAGTTGTATTAACTTTTATCATTTCGTGCTTGGAATCAGAAAAGTTCATTATAGAACCA
This sequence comes from uncultured bacterium, assembly GCA_900317935.1. Classification (GTDB taxonomy): domain Bacteria; phylum Muiribacteriota; class Ozemobacteria; order Ozemobacterales; family Ozemobacteraceae; genus RUG334. Next base: position 28,008 of record ONIU01000020.1, on the reverse strand, counting down.
GAGTATTTCTCTAGTTGGTCTACGTCTTGAAATTTAGAAGCGTTTGCCCATTCAATGATTTCATCTGCTAATTCCAAAGCTCTTAAATAATTAACAGAAGAACTTGTTTCGGTTCGAGTTTGAAAGACCATTTTTAAAATAGGAATTCCAGCACATACTATTACTAATAGTGCAATAACTACTTCAACAAGTCCAAAAGCTTGTTTTTTATATGGAAATAGGCCCTTCAATTTATGATTACTCCCTTTGCCTTTATTTTTTCTTCATCTTCATTCATTTCTTGGGTTTCATTCCCTACAAAGGTATGAATTGGGGGTTCTGGAAAATGCGATATTTTGAGCTTATTGTGGCTCTGGGGATAGTTGATAGATGTTTTTTCCCGAACAGAAGTATTTGTAGTTTGTGTTTTTGTCACTTCAGATTTCGAAACAATTGTTTCTTTATTTTCTTCTTTGTTTCCGAAGCAAAGGTTTAGAAGACTAAGATTTATTATCATTGCAACAGGAACAGTTGCTAAAATCAAAAGTTTATCTTTACTAATCATTTGCTTATTTCTCCTGATTTAATGGCAAAAACAGTTTTAACTTTGCCTATACTGACATGGAAAGGATCGAATTCTTTCCCGTCTGAGGTTCTCAAATTTGGTTCCATTATTAGAGGGTCGTGTTCTATCAGTATTGTTCCTTCTTTGTCTAGCCCTCTGCCCGATGGGTCTTGCGTATAAAAATAATCAACAATTAAATTGCCGATTATATGAACATTTTTCTTGCCGTTTAACACTAGACTTCCCTGATTTCTAGGATCTGAATCGCCAACTTTATTGAATAATGCTGCTAGAGAAGCTTCTATTGTTATTTCTTGATCTCCAGAGCCTAGTATAAAATCTCCTTGTCTGAGATAGAATCGCACTGAATCACCTTCTGAAACATCTCTAATTCTGTTGAAGTTCCCAAACGTTATGTTGCCGGTAGCTAGATATATTAGACCTTTGCCATAGAAGAAATTTATATCAGTAAGATCCATATCTCCTTTTTCTATGTACATGATGCCGTCTATACAAAGAGTTTTTCTGCCGTTTATTTCTCGAACTCGGTCTTCTAAGAATTCTTTCGGGGAAGGATAGTTATAACTTGAATTATCAAAATCTACACGTCTGCCAAAGAATTTTCCCTCTGTTCTTTTATTGTTGTTTACCTTTTGAACAGGGTAAACGAATTCATCACTGAATACTTCCTTTTTGGTTATATTTTTTCTCTGTCCATTTCCATCTATATACTGAGGACCGTTGCCGCTTTCATCAAGCAGAAGAGCATTTATAGGAATGTCTATTGCTTGGCTCATAAGCATATTGTCTGTGAAAAAATCTGAAGAAGAAAAATCTTTGCTTACTTTTGTGTTTTGGAAAGTGTTGCCTGAATCTGGTCTTCTGAAAAGTATCGGAACTGTTTCTGGATGAATAGTGTGAGGCTGCTTATAAAAAGTTAAGCTTTCTTCAAAATCATTGAAATATCCGATTTTGAAAAATCTAAGCTTTACCGGGCCTTCTACAAGAACGGGAGTTGTATTGTTTTCTCCGTATAATCTGAACATTTTACCAACGCGGTAGCGTTCAAGGTTATATGAGATGCCATTTTTCGGCTTAAAATACCAGTAGACATAAGGTCCCATTTTGTCGTTATCGTCGTTTTTATCTACTAAACCTTTGTAAGCTAGAGCAGTAACCCAGCTTTGAGGTTTTGCCATATTTGGAAACTCGTTTTGATCAACTTGCCATACGCCGTTTGCATCAAGATAACCATAATGGTATTCCCATTTGTTCATACAGGTTTCTAAAATTGTGTTGAAGGTTTCGCAGGCAGAATAATCGTCAACTTCTTTGCCATCATAGACACTTCTTTTGAAGTTTCTTACGTAGTCATCACATATTCTATAGGCTGCGGAGTTGTTGTTGGTTTTTGGCATTTCTGTTTGACATTTAGATTTAAGAGCAGCTCCTACTTGATGTGGCAGATTTGGGTTTTTGGCGCAGCCGTTCGCTGCATCATTTACAAAATCTTCATAGACTTTTTTTACGGCAGTTACATGATAAAAGAGATTCTTAGGAAGTTTTAGCTCTGAAAATTTGACTATATTTGTGTGAAACAAGAACTTTGTTGAGGGATTCCCTGGAAATGATTTCAAATTCTGATTTTTAAAAATACTTTTAAAACCTGGCATATTGTTTATTTCATCGAAATATAAATCAAACCAGAGTATGTTTTTGTTCCAGTCTTTATTAACGCCTTCGGCATTTTGTGGATAGAGCTCACTGCCTAAATAGACTCTTGTAATGCGCCCATCTGTTGGCTCTATTCCTTGAATTATTACTCGGCGCTGAGAATTATTCATGTCTGGAGTATAGTCCTTTACAAAAAGAGCGTATTTGTCTAAATTGTGACGCAAATCTACAAGCCGAACATCGTGTCTTTCATGTACTTCTATGCCGTTTTCAGGTGAACCTTCTCTATAAGCTTTAGAATATATATCTATATAAGCATTATAAGCAGATGTAGATTGATAGACGCTTTTCTGGTAGTTTGTTAAAGAAGCACGGCTTTCTATAATTATTTTGTAACCAGATTTATCAGCGATTTCTTTTGTTTCTTCAGGAACATAATTACTTAGTAATGGAATTGTTTGATATAAAGAGGATGAACTTCCGTTTTGGTTTGGGAAAATGCTTCTGAAAGCTTTAAAAATATTCTGACTTTTAGAATTATTAGCTTGAGTCCTTAAAATTGCTAAAACTTCTGTGTTTGCAGATTTTGCTATTTGAATCAGTCTGTTTTGGTCTATATTTCTGGCCAATTGAACAACAGCACCGCTCTTAAAAGTGGTTAAAGCAAAAGCAAGAATGGCTAAGCCTATTATAGCTGCAACTATGATATATAATATAAAACCATTACGTTTATTCATGTTCTCATCATTTTTAATGATACATTAGCTTGTAGATTTAAGCAATTTCTAATAAAATAAAAAATAGTTGAAACATAAATAAATTTTCAAGCGTATATTCATTGAAAATATTAATTTTGGGGGAAGTAATGAACTATTACTACAGAAGACTAATCTGTTCGTTTCTTTGTTTATGTTTGGTTATTCAGCCTTTTGTTTTTAATGCCGCATTTGCACAAACTAGAAAAGTATTTGAAGGTGGCCAATCAAAAGAATCTATTTTCCAACAATTAAACGATTCTGCTGCTGGAGTAAGTGGTGTCCAAGGTAGTGATATTCCTTCTTCGCAAGCTAATGATGATGCTTCTGATTCAGAAAAAGCAACTGCAGCCTCAGCAAATCAGAATGCTTCTGATCAAATGGGAAGAATCCGTAATGCTCCAGGCGATATTACTTCTGCTGCAAATGAAGCTGCCGCAGTTACAACATTAAAAAATAACAATAGTGTTGGAGACTTGACTTCTACGACATCTAAAATTCAGGCTACTTTATTTAAAATAGGTAATACTTTAGTAAAAATAGGAAGCACATTAAAGAGTGTTGGACAGGCTCTTCAAGCTGTTGGCGCTATTTTAAAAGCCATTCCATGGACCCATGCTGCCGGCGTAGCTCTTGAAAATGTTGGAAAATTACTATACCGAATTGGTACTGTAGTAGAAAATATCGGTAATATAATTATTAAAACGGCTCAGGTTGCTTCTAATGCTGATGATATTTTTGGAACAATATTAGGTGATATTCCTAATGCTGTTAAAGATGGCTGGAAGAAAGGTGGAGAAGAAGCTGATGCTTACTCTGAACAATTGAATTCTAAGCTTTCAAAGAATAATCCGGCTGCTTCTCAGGAAAATTCTTCCACAGAAACCCAAGATTCTGAATCTGAAACCACTAGTGATGCTGATCAGGGTGATATCGCAGATATTTAAGTAGTAAACAGTTAACAATATAATAATCGTAACAAAAAACAACCCTTCGGTCGATAAAGAGACCGGAGGGTTTTATTATGCTTAAAAAAGTCTTATCTATAGTTGCTGCAATGGTTCTTTTGGTTTCTTTACTACCTTATACCTATGGTGGTGACCCAGGAAGTGTTTATATCGGGGTGAAAGATTCCGAAAGGTATTATCATCGTTTGAAAAATATGCGTAAGAATGACCCTGAAAATGCAGAAATTAGTTATAAAATTGCTAATTTTTATTACTCTAAAGATATGCTAGATAAGGCTATAGAAGAATATAAAAGAACCTTAAAACTTGATGCGAATCATCAGAACGCTAAGTGGTTTTTAAGCCAGTGTCTTTCTGCAAAAGGTTATTTTGAAGATGCTTTCTGGCTGGTTAGAGATTTAATAGATAAGAATAGAAAAAATTATGAACTTTATGATGAAGCAGGGCAGCTCTTGGTTAAAATGGGGGAATACGCTGCTTCTAGAGAATATTTTAACAAAGTTGACGAACTGAAATATGGTGAAGTCGACGGTTCTAAGCCTATTTACAGTTTCAGCAAACCAAATCAGGGTTCTTGGAAAAAATATTATTTCTAACGAGAAACTTAAACATTACTTTAAATAATAGCGGCACTTTTGGTGCCGTTATTGTTTTTAGTTTAAAGTTTTGAACCACCACTGCATCTCTTATCACCCACCGCTTATCACCGCTTATCACCCACCACTTATCACCCACCACTTATCACCTACCACCTATCACTTACCACTAATTTCACTTTTCTCATACTCTTCTTTTACTGCTTGCACCCATTTTGGTCCAAATATTTCTGATAGATAATCAGAAAATGATAAAAGAATAGGTTTTGGGTTCTTTTTTGATTTGCAGAATTCCGGTAGATAACAGTTTATTATCCAGCCTACAGGGGTGCTTTTTATTATTAGCGGGAACAGTGAGCACCAAAGAGGTTTTAAATCTAGAACATTTTTCTTTGTTTTCAAACAGTAATCATGAAGAGAGCACAATACTATTCCTTCGTTGTTAATGAACGAAAGAGGGCAGGGAGTATTGTGGGCTCCTTCCACTATATGCAGGTCGCCTCGCTTGTCTTTGATTGTTATTCCTTTTTTAAGAAGACTTAAGTTTTCTTTTGAAAGCATAGGTGAAACATTTTTAAGATTATTTTTGATGTTTTTTTCTTCATCTTCTGTTATAGGGGAACCAATATCCCCGTATTGACAGCATTTACCTTTGCATTGCCTTAAGTCACATTCAAATTTTGTATCCCAAACTTCGTCAGAGATAATTACATTTCCAATTAATTTCATAATTTACCCCATAGCATATTTAAAAAAAATTTAATACATTATATAAATAAAGTCGATAAATAAAAACGATGAATAATCTAGATATTGATACAATTTTAATTTCTTCGGTAGTAATACTGATTATCGTAGTAATAGCACATATTCTAATACTGCGGTATAAGATGTCACATGCCAAACTGCCGTCGAATATCAGAGAAGTGGGCAGTGCTAGTCAGCAGCCCAAGGTTTCTTCATCCTCAAAAACTGTTAAACAGTCTAAAATTGTTGTAGAAGAATCTAGCCAGAACGAAACCCCGTTAGAATCAGCTAACGCAGTTGAAACAACTTCTTTGGTGAATTCAACTCAACAGGTTTCTTCTGAAGAAAACTCATCTGAATCAGATAATTCTGATGCATCATTTTTTGATGAACCTCCTGTTATTTCTATGGAAGAAAAAATAAGAATTGCAGAAGAAGCTGAAGCTGCCAGGGCTGCTAAGGCTGCTGCATCTGGCGAAACAGAAAAAAAAGATGAACCGCCAGTAAAAGAAGAAACTTCAATAAAAGAAGAAGTAAAAAAAGAAGAACACCAGGAAGAATTAGATTATCAGCTTCTTATTAGTGACCCTATCAGTATAATAAAGAATACTGATGCACCATCAAGACATAGAATTGCAGCCATGAGAGAAGCTACTTATCAGAAACTTGAAACAGCTGTTCCAGAACTTATTAATGCTCTTTATGACCCTGATGAAACAGTTGCCTTAGTTGCAGCTGAAAGTTTGGGAGCACTTGGTGATGAACGAGCTATAGAACCTCTTATGGAAGTTTCCCAGAAAAATGATGAAGAATTATATAAAGTTGCAGAAGAGTATTTGGGGGGGGCGTTAGTAGTTGCTGGTGATCAAAACACTAGCAATAATTCCGTCTCCGATGGACAAAATGCTGATTCTGCCCCTAGAAACTATAAAGAAATGGTAGTATTCAAGGTTGAACAGCTACCGATAGAATATTTCCAGCCTGATGGAAGCCCAATTCCTCGCAAAGAGTTAGTTCTTAAAGGACTCAATGATAATAACGAACAAATGAGGCAGATGGCGGCCAAGGCTGCTATAGGTATTGAAGAAAGCGATGAAATTGTTGAACCTTTAAGTAAGGCATTGACTAATACTTTAGAATCAGAAGCTATCAGGTCTCTAGCGGCTGAAGCATTAGGTGGTATGGGCTCGGAAAAATCAATCAATGCTTTGATTCAAGCCTTAAAAGATGAAAATGTCGCTGTCAGATATGCGGCGGCTACTGCTTTAAGCGGACGTAACGAGCCTAAAGTTGTAGAAGCTTTGATTGGTGCAACCAGAGATGAAGATAAGTTCGTAAGAGCTTCTGCTGCATATGCATTAGGCACCACAGGGGCTGCTGTTGCTTTAAAAGCTCTTATGAAGTGTGCCGAAGATGAAAACGAAGTAGTTAGATTCTCTGCTGTTAAGGCTATTTCTGGGTATTCTTTTGAAGATGTCTTTAAACGTCTTTCTGACCAGAAAAATGGTTTGGAAAGAAAAAGCCAGATTATTGCCAAAATAGAAATCTTATCTCAGTTCAAAGATGACCGAGCTATTGAAATATTAAGAAACTATCTGAATGATGCAGATTCTGAAGTTTGTTATAAAGCTTCTATGGCTTTAATGGGGCAGGAAAACCCGGAAGTAATTGAAGAACTTATTAATGCATCCAAAAGACTTGATCAGGAACTGTATAGACTTGCAAAAGAAAACATTGCTCCAGATGTGTTTAATGAAGTAACAAAATTCAATACTGATTTCAATTTCATTAATAATTCTATTGATAAGGCAGAAAAAGAAAGTATTGCTAAACAGAAATCAGAAGAAACACAAGTTGCTAACGGAACTGTTCCGCCTTCTAGACGTGAAGCCATTATTAATGCTGCTGAAAGTGTAAAGGCAAGAAATGCAAGAAAAGGTGAGGCTGTATTAAATATTAATCCAGATGATTATTCTGGCGAAGTATTCTTCAATGAAGATGATTACGTTCAGGATTCTAGACAGGAAGCCAATCGTGGCTTTAATAACGAAGAACTTGACGAATTTAATAAACATCAGGAAGAAACCGTTGTTCAGCTTAATGGATATGATAATCAGTCACTTCCTGAAAATGAGGGAATAACAGAACAAACTTACGATAATAATGTCGAAGAAGTTTATCCTGAACCGGTTGAACAAGCTAATTATGCTGAAATAATTGATGAAGAAGAATTAACCTTAGATCAGATAACTGGATTATCAGTTGAGTTTGAAAGAATTCGTAAGAAACTCATTGATGAAAGTCCTACTGTTAGAGGTAGTGCCGCTAATTCTCTAGGAGATTATCCCCAGAGCAGAGAGTCTATTATTCTCCTTCGCGGCGCATTGAAAGATAGAAACGAACTAGTAAGAGCAGCAGCAGTTAAAGCTCTTGGCAGAATTGCAAATATGGATGCATTGAAACTTATTTTGACTTGCGAAAGAGACATGTCTACCGAAGTTCGTTATGCAGTGGTTAAGGCGCTGGCTGATATTCCTGATTATTCTGCAGAAGAAGCTCTTAAGAGGATGGCTAATGGTGATATCTCTATTGACGTAAAGAGAAATGCCCGCATTGCATTAGAAAAACACAGCTAAAGCCAAGTGAAGCTTGGCTTTAACTGTGATTGGTGTTTAAATCGAGTTATTTCAACTATTCATTTAGTATGAGAACTAAACAATCCTCTTGCCTCTTATTTCTTAACACTTAACTCTCTTCCTATATAATTTTTGTAAATTATATCACATTTCTATTAATTTTTTTTTTATTATTTCGTTGTGATTTGTGGGTGTGGTAAAAGCATACAAAATCTGATATAATAGTCAAAAATATATATTAGATTGGATTTAAAATGAGCAGACTAAATAACGAAGAATTTTTGCAACTTGTCGAAAAAGTTTTTGCTTTCCATACTAAAAGAGCTCCTGGAATTGCTGTTTCTGTCGAAATGGTTAATCAGGCAAAAGAACGATTAGGGGATGTCCCAAAACTTTGTGCTATTACCGAAACAAGAGCCTGTATGCCAGATGCAATACAGTATATGCTTGGTTGCACTATCGGTAATGGTGAATTAAAAATATTAGAATCCATTGGTCGTTTTGCGATGACTCTTTATGACCGCAAGTCAGGAAAAGGCGTTCGCATCTATGTAGACCAGAACAAAATTGATAAAGAAAAATATTCTGAATTATATAAGTTTTTTAGAAGAGATCGCGCTCCTGAAGTAAAAAATTTCGGTCCCGAAAGAAAGACCTCAAATGCTTTGGTTGTTCAGCAGTTAGTAGATTGTGGCAGAAATATTTTTACTTTAGAAGATGTCATTATAAATGATACTTCAAAACCACCTATTTTAGATTGCGGAATTTGTGAAAAATGTGGAGAATCTTTTTTCAAGCATCAACCCGATGATAAGATTTGTAAGTATTGTTCTGGAGAACTTGCTTACTACAAAAAAGCGTGAAGCTTCGCTAGATGAAGACCCCTTTCGTCTGCCTTACGGCAGCCACTTTCCCAAAAGCACTAGCTGTCCTCGCCCCCTTTCGTAAAGGGGGATTAAGGGGGATTTTAAAATAATTAGAATAAACTAATTATGGAGTTAACAGAAAAAAACAACGAGGCTTTTAGCCTCGTTGTTTTTTAATCTTCATCTGGCTTCAATACTGCCATAAAAGCTTTTTGTGGTATTTCAACATTGCCAACCATCTTCATGCGCTTCTTACCTTCTTTTTGTTTTTCAAGAAGTTTGCGTTTTCTTGTGATGTCACCACCGTAACACTTGGCCAAAACGTCTTTTCTAACTGGTGCAATGTTTTCTCGAGCGATAATCTTAGCTCCAATTGCTGCCTGCAATGGAATTTGGAACTGGTGGCGAGGAATTAATTTCCTAAGTTTTGCAATAACGTTTCTTCCTCTGTATTCTGCTTTGTCTTTATGGCAGAGGAAAGAAAGAGCATCAACTTTATCGCCGTTAACTAGTATTTCTACTCTTGAAATATTTGAAGCACGATATCCAATATTTTCATAGTCAAGAGAAGCGTAACCTCTAGTTCTACTCTTTAATTTGTCGTAGAAATCTACGATTATTTCTGAGAGTGGTAAATCAAAAGAAATTGAAACACGGTTTTCAGAAATAAATTCCATGGTATCCATAACACCGCGGCGTTCTTTGGCTAGTTCCATAATGGTGCCGATAAATTCTTTCGGCATAAATATCGTGGCATGAACAAAGGGTTCTCTGATTTCTTCAATTTTAGTTAAATCAGGAAGCTTAGAAGGTGAGTCTATTTCGATTACAGAACCATCTACCATTTTTACCTGATAAATAACGTTTGGAGCTGTTGTTACCAAATCCAGATCATATTCTCTTTCAAGACGTTCTTGTATGATTTCCATGTGAAGGAGTCCTAAGAATCCACATCTGAAACCAAAACCAAGAGCTAAAGAATTTTCAGGGAAATATGAAAGACTGGCATCATTTAGAGTTAGCTTTTCAAGAGCTGTTCTCAAATCATTGAATGCGTTAGTTTCAACAGGATACAGACCGCAGAATACCATCTGTTTCGCTTTTTGGAAACCGGGTATTGCTTCGACGTCCTTGAATTTTTCTAAGACAACAGTATCACCAATGTGAACCTGTCTCATTTCTTTTATGGTCGCATCAAAGAAGCCAACTTTGCCCGTTTCCAGCTGGTCGGTCAAAGTCATTTTTGGTGTGAAAACGCCAGTTTCGATGACTTCAAAGCTACCTTCAGTTTCTTTAAATTTAATTTTATCACCTTTTTTGATACAGCCATCTATGAGGCGTATATAAACAATAACGCCTTTATATGAGTCATAAACAGCGTCAAAGACAAGTGCTCTTAAAGGCTTGTCTTCTTCACCCTTAGGCGCAGGTATTCTTGAAACTATTGCTTCTAATAATTCTGGAACGCCTGTTCCTTCTTTTGCAGAGACTAATAATGCTTCAGAACAATCAACACCTATAAGGTTTTCTATTTCTTCTTTGACTTTATCGGGGTCTGAAGACGGCAAATCAATTTTGTTAATTACTGGAATTATTTCCAAATCGTTTGCAATTGCTAATGTTGCATTTGCCATTGTCTGAGCTTCAACACCTTGAGTTGCGTCTACAACAAGTAATGCACCTTCACAAGCAGCGATGGATCGTGATACTTCATATGAAAAGTCCACATGCCCTGGGGTGTCTATTAGATTCAAGCAGTATTCCTGACCATCTTTAGCTGTATAGTTCATTCTGACAGCCTGGGCTTTAATCGTGATTCCTCGTTCCTTTTCAAGATCCATGGAATCAAGAAGTTGGTCTTTCATCTCACGTTTGCTGACAGTTGAAGTAAACTCGATTAAACGGTCTGCCAAGGTTGATTTACCATGGTCAATATGTGCTACAATACAAAAGTTGCGGATTTTATTCAGTGACACGAGTTTACTCCCTAATTCTCTTTTATTATGATTTATTCTGTAACTTTAGCTTTTATTCTTCTGAAAACCAGCTTTAGTATCCATATTAAAATTACTAAGGCTATTAAACCAACTATTATGGTTACTACACCAATTAATATAGGTCGGTTTACTTCCCAGAATATTTTGTCAAGTTTCTGCGGTATGTTACCATCATCTGGTCTGTACCGCAAGACCATTCTGTAGTAATCTTCGGCTTTGTCGTAGTCACCATTTTTAAAGGCATTGTCGCCAAAATAATAGAGCGCATTAACTTTTAAATCTAAAGCTTGTTCGTTGTTGGGCTGTAATTGAAGAATTTTTTCCACATTCGTCATTACGCCGTTCCATTCGTCTTTGTTGGCAAGAACTTTGGCTTCTTTTAGCAGTAAAGTAGTTGGACCGGCAGTAAAAAACTGTATTCGGCTATTCCCTGAATCAGCAACAATCATTGTTTCATCTTTCGTTAAAACCAGACCTCTTGGAAGATTAAGTCGGCCTTTAGATGATCCTTTCTGACTGTGTGTTTCATAGTATTTGCCGTCTCGAGTGATTTCTACTACTCTGTGATTTTTTGTATCAGAAATCATTAGGTGGCTATCAATTCCCTGAGCAACAAAAGAGGGATTATTTAGCATGCCTTTTTTGTTCCCAGAGTTCTTGCCGCCGTAGCGCCATTTTATTGTCCCTTCTTTTATATTCCAGCAGACTATTTGATGATAGTTGGGGTAGGTGACGATCAAATCACCATCTTGGGTCCAGAAAACACCGCGTGGTTCAAGATGTCTGAAACCGCCTTTTTCTGTTTGTTCCTGATAAATGATTTCGTTTATCTGGTTTCCGTCTAAATCTAAGATTTGAACGCGTCTGTTTCTGAATTCTGCTACAGCAATGCGGTCTTGGTCATCAATATCTATATCCATTGGAATCCAGAACTGACCTTCCTTTTTCCCGCTGCTACCTATTGTGGACTTTATCTGACCAGAAGGGTAATCTATAACAGCAATTAAATCCTGATTCATTAGGGTAACATAGAGGTTACCTTCGGAGTCAAAAGCTAAACCTGTTGGTTTTCTAAAACCTGTATTTTCCAACTTGATGATGTTGGCAGGTCTGTTATCTGTAGGAGATGCAGCAAGAGCGTCATTCTTAGCTTTCGGAGGTGGAATAATTCTAAGGAACTTGCCTTGAGCATCAAAAACCTGAATACGATTATTGCCTGTATCGGCTATTAGAAAATTGCCATCTGGAGCTTGAACTAAGTCTTCCGGCTGATTAAATTCCAGTTCTGCTTTTCCTTCAAAACCTACTGTGACAAAATTTGAAAAATCAAGACTGGCTTCTGCTGTATATACCTGACAAATAAATACAGCTAGAAGCAGAAAATACCAACTCTTTCTCATCTCAGTTGCTTCTTTCTTCTATGCGGTTGTATGTCAGGTAATTGTCTTTGCTTAAGCGTTCTTCTTTAGCTTTCCCATCAATAGAAGTAATTGTTCTATAAGCTTCAACGGTATAACCGTCTACGCCAGGGTGAACAACTTTTACTTCACCGGATTTCAATTTTGAATTAATGCGTTTTTCCGTTTTGAAAGGTTTCTTTATTTCGTTTTTAGTATAAAGATTTATTGATTCAAAAGGTTTCTTTTCTGCATAGATTGAAACTTCAACCCAGCCTTCACCAGAGGTGCTGGTTATCAAAATCGGAATATTCAAACCATTGGTAAACTTGAAGTCTTTATATCCCCAGGCTACTGCTGCATCAAGACCGCGTTCTGCATATTCAATACCATCATAAATAGAATGATTATGACGTTCGTTAATCTTTGCACCACTTAAAAGAACTGCACGATAAAGGGTTGTGCTTACCTGGCAAATTCCGCCTCCAAGGCCTGGAATTACTCTTCCCTGAGAAATAACGCCAGCTTCTTTGAAACCATTAGCTTTGCTTCTTTCTCCGACAACTTTATTAAAGCTGAATTTACCATTAGGAGGGATAATTAAACCATTGATTTTTTGTGAAGCTATAGCAAGATTAACATTTCTTCCTGCATCATCAACATGTCCTGGGTGAGTAGTTTTGAATTTGGCTAATAAAGTTTTAAAACCCATCTCATTCATTTTTGCTGTAAACCCCTCATTTTTTTTAGTGAAAACTTTTACATTTATATTTTGGAAATTATTAGCTGCGGCATTGTCTTGAATACTTTTTTCTAAGGCTGCGAGGGTTTTTGCCTTGTCTACTTCCAGCCCTGAACCTGAACCAACAATCTTTTCAAATTTACTGTCTGTTTTGATGACTTTTGCACCACCAGCTTTGTTGTCTGGGAGCTTTATTTCATCTATCAGGCTTTTAGCTAACTCGCCATTTGCCACTACAGAAACTATTTTAGCTGGTTCGGCTCCTTTTTCTACTTTTGTGATTTCATATAGAGGAACTTCTTTTGAAGTAATCTGTTTATTGTCTTCGCTTAGAAAAGAAACAAGAACCTTTTGCTGTTCAGTAGTAGTTTTTTCTTCTACTTTTGAAAAACTGATTGGTTCACTAGTAGACGGCTTAGTGGAAGTTTTTGAGATCGACAAAGCTTGCTGCGGTTGGGTTTGATTTTGAGATTGAGCTGTATTTACATTTTTATCCACTACAGTAGGAGTATTCTTACTCTGCATAAAAACAATACTGATAAAAAACACACCTAAAAATACAGTCAATACTGCAACGAACAAGGGCGACTTAAAAAACTTCATTTGCCTACGCTCCTAATTAAATCAATCTGTTTCTGCTTTCAGGGCTCTGCCCATTAAATTCTGGGCTGCCGATTTTGCAGGCTGTCCTTCGAAAAGTATTCTATATAACTCTTCGGTAATTGGGAGCTCAAGATTTAATTTTTTACCCCATTCTTTTGCAATTTTTGTTGTTTCGACACCTTCGACTACCATTTTCATTGATTCTGTAAATTCTTTTAAGCTGGTTCCCTTAGCCATTGCAGCACCAAGTCTGTGGTTCCTTGAAAGAATAGAATTAGAAGTAGTCATAAGGTCGCCTAATCCGGTTAAACCGTAAAAGGTTTGTGCTTGACCACCTAAAGCTGTTCCTAATTTAACAAGTTCATGTAGACTTCTTGTTAAGTAAGCTGCTTTGCAGTTGTCGCCTAATTCAAGACCGTCTACAATACCTGCGCCAATAGCATATATATTTTTCAAAGTTCCGCCAAGTTCTACACCTGTGCGGTCGTTCTGACTGTAAACTCTGAAATAATTTGTGGAAAGACACTGCTGTAAAGTTCTTGCTAATTCAACGTCTGGTGAAGCAATAACACAGGCACCTAGTTTTTGTTTGGCAACTTCATCTGCAATGTTTGGCCCTGAAAGACAAGCGATATGGTCTTCAGCAGAATCTGGTTCTATTCCTAAAATTTCACAGAGCATTTGAGAAATACGTCTGCCGGTTCCTCGTTCAAAACCTTTTGCAACGTTAGCGATGCCTCTAAGTTTCCTTAAAGCATTTTTATGAGGTTCGAGAGTGTCTTTTATAAAACCTGACGGAATAGAAATCAAAGCTAGTTCAGAAGCATTAATGGCTTCGTCCATATTGTTAGTGCATACCAATGTTGGATTAATTTCCAAATGTGATACAAAGTACGGATTGTGTCTATCTGTATTTATGCCTGCAACTACTTCGGGTTCTCTTGCCCAAAGCATTACTTTATGACCGTTGTTGCTGAGAAGATTTGCTAAAGTTGTTCCCCAGGAACCAGCTCCAATTACAGCAAAATTCATTTATTTGCCTCCGCCTTATATTTCATTATTCTATATATTTAGTTGTTATATATTGTTTAACCAAATTAATACTATATAGCTATTTAACAGAAATAAACTCTTTGTTAGCATAATAGTTTCAGCTATTTTACTTGCTTATATGCTTTGAGTCAAGAGGGGTTTTAGAATTAGGAATTACGAGCAATCGATGATTAAGTGCAATTTTTTTAAGACCCCCTTTATTACTGCCGTCATCCTTGGCGTCAGTCCTCAGGGAGATTGTCCGAAAACTAGAAAATTACTAAAATTTTAGTGCACTGGCAAATATTCTTACCCCCTTTTGTAAAGGGGGATTTTAAAATAATTAGGATAAACTAATTTTAGGGTAAAAACCTAGTTTTCGGACAACCTCCGAAAGGTGACTACTTCAATAACCGTGGGTATCGTAGATACCCACGGATTAAATCTCATCTATCTTGATCCTCCCCCAATCTGAAGTACACCCCAAATTTCCTTTCCAAAATTTGGGGTGTACTTCAGATTGGGGGAGGTGTCACGTAGTGACGGAAGGGGCTGATTGCTGAAAGCAATCAGTGGAGGGGCGCTACTTTATTTCCCAAGGACATTAACGATGCCATTGAGATAATTTATCGTCCTGTCGGACATATTATTATTCTGCAGGAATAATAGCCAATCTCATTCCCATATAAGAGTTAGCGTAAAGTGTTCTAGGTTTAAATGGAGTTCTTGAAGCAGAACGACAGAATTCTGGTTTTGACCTGCAATCGCCACCTTTATATAAGAAACCTTTAAATGCAGTTTGAGGAGTTCCAACAGGATCGGTCAGCTCTTGTTCTGTATAGTTTTGATGAGCATCACTACAAATTTCCATAGCATTTCCGTGCATATCATATATACCCCAGGCATTTGGCTTTTTCTGTCCAACAGCATGAACAGATCTTCCGTTCATATTTCCTTTATACCAGGCTACTTCATCTAAATTTGGGCATTCCCCATCAACAGTTGTAATTTCTTTATTGTTATTTAATGCCGAAGTTGAGCCAGCTCTGCAAGCATATTCCCATTGAGCTTCTGTAGGTAGACCGAATTTGTAACCTTTTGGCAATACTTTTGAATATTTTTCATTTAATGCTTTGCAAAATTCGTCTGCTTCCCACTTCGTAATATTGGTAACAGGGAAATTGTCGTCTTTAAATTCTGACGGATTTCTGCCCATTATTTCATTAAATTGTTTTTGAGTTACTTCATATTTTCCAATTTGGAAATCTTTGGTTAAGTTTACTTTATGCTGCGTTTCTGTAACAGCAGTATCAGGATTATACCAGATAGAATTTATATCTGGGTCATTTCTGCCTAATTCTGTCTTGGGGCTTCCCATCAAGAAGCTACCAGCAGGGCAGGTTACCATTTCTATGTTTAATTCTTTTAAAGAATTATCTATTTCTGCGAAAACATTAGTTTTTTCATTAATATTTTGTGCACAGGTAGTGCATACAGAACCATATATAAAAGCCACAGTTAAAAACATGTTTTTTAATTTATTCATATTATTTCAACCTCCGTTAGACCCATACTATATTATATAATTGAATTGATTTATAATCAAATAAGATATTAATTTTGTTTTTGGTTTTTGAAGGTTACGCCTTTTTGCTAGGGCGTAGGGGAATTATCCTAAAGCCTCTCCTTGAGGAGAGGTGACTGCATTCAGCAGTCGGAGTGGTGACCTAACTAGAGTAAATCATGTTTAGCGTTAGCGTATTATTTACCTAAGAACAATAGTTAACTCTGGTTCGGTCACCCTCTCTTTAATTCTCTCCCTCAAGGGAGAGTTTTAGGAAAACCATACATTTGCTATGGCAACATCTTCTGTTAAAGCACAGATTAGCATTTGCTACAATAAAAACAATAACTACAACAAAAACCAACTACAATAAAACCTTAAAAATCTGGCTTGTAGCTTGAAGCTTAGAGCTTTGAAATAATCAAAAAAATGTTATTTATCAAAAAAACATGATATATTTTAGCTTAACATTTATTAGGGAGAGTTTGGATGTTTAAAAAATATATTTTTTTGATTATTTTAGTGAATTTTATTGTCGCTCTCTACGGTTGTCACAGCGGCGGTCACGCCCCATTCGTCAATGTGAACAACGGCGGAGATGTTGTGAGTAGCCTTACTAGCACAGTAAATGCCAACGGCAGACTTGAGCATGTTATACGCTTCGCTTCTGGTGCCACAATTGACACTAACGAAAATGACACAATGCAGAAAGACGTTGAAGTCACTGTTACCGAAGTAAAAACCACTAATATCGGTCTTAATCCAATCGGTACACCTCAAAAAATATATATATATATAATTTCAGCAGTATTAAATACTACAGATACTCTAGGGAACAGCATTTCAACCCCTGTTTACTCCCTGGAAAAACCTTTAATAATAACTCTCCCCACAAGCCATCTCGGCACAGACGGCATCTGCTATGTCGGCACAAGAACTTCCGACAACGAACCCTGGCGATACACAAGATTAAATGAAAACGGTAATGTTACGCTTTCCAGCAGATTTCTCAGAGCTTCTTCCGAAAAACTTTCAAGCCAGTATTCTTTCGGACTATACAGAACAAACTTGCAGGTCGCTCTTTTTGCTTTGAATGAAGATAGTGAAAAACAGTCAAAAAGCATTTCTGCCGACTCTTTCATCGCTACTACTACCGCTGTAATAGCCAAAAAGGATGGAGCCTATACTGAAGATTTAGCTGTAAACTTCACTCTCACAGGTTTGAACCTCGACAGAATCAAAGCTACTGATTTGAATGCTCTTGTCACATACAAGAGTAACAGCAAAAATCCCGTTACAATCAAGGCTAACGGCACTAACTGCACTTACGTCAGCAGAGGTGAAAGTGATGCCGCTGTTAATGGCAATAATTATTTTGCCCACAGTTTTAAGATTGGGAGCTTAAATTCTGAAAGCTCAATGAGCGGAGAAGCCAAATACAGTTTCACCCTTAATCTGAATGGAGTTAAAAAAGAAGATTTCAAGTCTGAGTTCCTGCTTGAAGTAGGTTGCGATTCAAATATCACAGGTCTAATACCTTTCAGCTATGCTGGGTATATGAAGTTTGAAACAAAAGAAGCTACAGAACCAGAGCCAACACCTGCTGAAGTTTATACTATTACTTACAATTTAGATGGTGGGAAACTTCCAGAAGGTGTTACCAACCCCAAAGAATATACAGATGAAACAGATAGCTTTACTTTGAAAAATCCATCAAAGACAGGTTATACTTTCTTGGGATGGACTTACGAAGGACAGTCAGAACCACAGACAGAAGTGACAATCACAAAAGGCTCTATGACTGGCAATAAGACTTTCACAGCAAACTGGGTTAAAAAAGCTCCTAATACTTATTCTCTTGATGTAGTTAAGGGAAAGGGTATAGATACCGTTTCAGGCAATGGAAGATACGAAACTGGTGAAGAAGTCACAGTTAGCTGTACATTACTTGATGGCTATGAAAATGCTGTTTGGTCAGGCTGTTCGACCGAAGTCACTTTTGAAATGCCTGCCAAAAACGCTACTATGACAGTTAATGCTTCACCAATAAGTTTCTCAATAACTTATACTTTAGGCGATGGCGCTACTCTTGGAACTGGTGTTACAAATCCGTCCAGCTATGATGTGACTTCTGCAACCATTACTTTAAACAACCCGACAAAGACAGGTTATACTTTCAAAGGTTGGACAGGCACTGGCATAGAAGAAGGCACAACATCTAAAACAGTAACAATTCCGACAGGTTCTACTGGAGACAGAAGCTATACTGCTACCTGGATTAAAACAGATTTAGTTTTTGACTTGGGTAACGGTGTCAAACTTTATATGAATAAAGTGCCAAATCAAAACTATTATGCTGGCATTTATGAAGTAACCCAGGCAGAGTATTACGCTATTATGGGAACGAACCCATCAGCTTTCTCTGGCGACAACAAACCTGTAGAAAAAGTTAGTTGGAACGATATAATGACAGAAAATACTGGATTTATGGCAAAAATCAATGCTCAGCTTGCAGAGCAGTTGACTGCCAAAAATCTTTCAGGCTATATCTTCAATCTGCCTACTCAGGAGCAGTGGGAATATACCTGCAGAGCAGGCAGCACAGGCGATTATAGTAAAGATGCTGATGGCAATGAAGTTACCCAAAGCACTCTTGGCGATTACGCATGGTATTCTGATAATTCAAGTAATTCAACTCATGACGTTGGAACTAAGGAACCAAATCTTTGGGGTTTCTATGATATGCATGGCAACGTGTATGAAAGATGCAGTGATGTAGTAGAAGATGTCTATGGCTCTCACTGTGCAGCTCGTGGCGGATGCTGGTGCTTCGACGAATGCCGTTCGTCTATCAAGACTCTCTTCGACCCTGACGATCATGCCAGTTCGGCGGGCTTCCGCTTGTTCCTCTTCCCAGGCAACTGAGCCAAGGTCAAGAAAAAACGCCTGAAAACAGGCGTTTTTTCTTGTTTTTGTGGTCGTTGGTATTTAGAGGCTAACGCCTCTTTTGTTTTTATTGTTTAATCGTAAGTTAGCCAAGCAAGACTTGGCGTGGTGAATGGTTGGTGGTAGGTGGTGAGTGAGCGGACAGTAGACGCGAAACCTCAACTTAGAGTAGCAACAAATTTCTTTCATATAGGTTGTTTAAAATAAAAAAAATAATTATAATTTATTAATAAGTAAAATTGTAAGCATTTTGTAAACCCCAAAACTATAAATGCTGTTAACTCAATCAATAAACAATACGATTTACCAGAAATCAGTATTTTACCACCTTCGATGATGTTAGGAGGCTTCTAATGGGAAATTTTGATATTGATGAAATTCACGAAATAAGAAAAGAACATTCTGAAAAAATTAAAAATATGAGTTTTAAACAAATTCAAGAAGAGATGAATAGCTCTTTAGAAAGTATATTAAAAGAATATAAATCTATTTGTGAAGAAAAAGAATTAAAAAATTTAAAGATTGCAAAAATACTCTCTGCTCATTAAATTGCCTTGCCAAATATATTTTCTAGTATAAAAGTATGTTTTCGCTTAGAATTGTGTACACAGAAGACTAAAAAATTATAAATAAGTTGTGTTTAGCTTTGTTCTACAAACTAATCTTAGTTTCAACAATTCGAACAACTCGAACCTTCGTTATTCAATTTCCACAGTGAAACGTCCCACAACGAAGTGTCCCATAGCAAAGCGTAGCACAATGCCTAGCAAAGCTTGATGGTTTGATGGGTGTGAGGTGTTATATTTTTTTTAGAAAGATTTAAGACCAAAAATGGAGATATAAGATTCAAGATGGAGACATAAGAATTCTTGTAACTTATATCTTATATCTTATATCTTAAATCTTATATCTTATATCTTATATCTTATATCTTTTATCTTTAATAGAAGGTAGGTTTTATATGAATAAAAAAGCATTTTGGAAAGCTATATCATTTTCGGCATTTTGTTTGGTAGCATCACAAACTTCATTGTATGCCTGGGTTCCGCCTGCAAGCAAACCTGTATGTGCTGAATGTCGGGGTGAAGATGGTCAGCACAAAGAAAGCTGTCCATTTTATAGAGAAACTTCTACAAAATTAAAAGACTACACTCCATTGCCTGAAATACCTTACATACCTTCACCATGTCCATATTGTAATCGCACAAATGGGGATCATATTGGCGATTGTAGAATAGGTTATTCTTTAAAACGTATACAACATTATAGGGAAAAATATAATGAAGCTAGAACAAAAAAGGATCGAGATAATGCTGTACGGAATATTGAAAAATTGAATGAAGGCATCGAACAGATGAAGGAATATGCTGAAGATGAAAGGAGATATGTAGAAGGGTTTAAAAAACAAAAGCAAATAGATGCTTTTAATGCTCTAAATCAGCAATTACAGAATAACTCTAATATAAATATTCCTCAAACTACGCATATAGTCAATAGCAGTTTTCCAAAAGATTGCGACAAAAAAATAACTTTTTACAACATAGCTGGTGCACTTTCTGCTTATGGCAAAACTAGTGCTGATGGTAAAGAAGAATGGCGTTTTTACGACAAAAATGGCAAAGATATATTTGGGTATGGTTTTTCTGGTGTAGAAACAGTAGAATATGGTAATCAAAATTATTTTATAGCTAAAAATTCCTTTATGGAAGGCTATACTTTACTAGATCCAAATGGTATTGGGCTAGGTGGTTTCAAGAAATTAACACCAATCAAAAAAGGTCTTGCAATCAATGATAACGACCCCACAGGGGCAAAGGGCACGAAAACTACTTTATTATTTATTTGCCAAGATATGTCTGGTTCTGGTTATCAATTATATGACCCAATAAGGAAAACAGGCAGCAGTAGTTACGACTCAATAGAAACCAACAACATTAATCCAGATTTTCCAATGATAAAAGTTATGAACAAAGGCTACTATGGCATTGTTTCACCTTTGATAAAAGACTTTGATTCCAAAGATGGAAGAATATTTACCAAAGATAAAATAATCGTGCCCCTTGAATATACTTATGTAAAAGAACGCTTCACACATAATGAAAAGCTTCCATACTATATTGTAAGCAAAGACGGTCAGAAATTCGGTGCATACAACAGCAATGGCAAGATGGTATTACAAATGAAATATTCCCTAGCACAGATTGAAGAAAAAATAGATAAAAAGCGATTCCGAAGAAGGTAATGCCTTTTGTTGTGCTTGAAAGATGTTGAGCAAGCAACTGTCTGCTTTTAAAAGAAGTGAAATCTCCGTTACTGCTTAATATTGCTGTATTATTCATTTTTAATACCTATAATATTGCTTTATCTCTTATTTATTATAAACATAGTCACATATGCCTGCAATTGTTGCAATACTAAAAGATTGCAAATGATGATTATTTTTGTCTAAATGATTTCGATTTTTATGGAAGTATAATAAATAGTTGAAAATTTCAAATGACTATAAATTTGAATTTTGCATATATACTAGAAAAGGTAGTTTTAGCTTAGGGTGGGGTGATAGTCTTGACTATTTCAATCAGATTAGACCAATAGAATAAAGGGCGTATTTTGTGACTTCTTTGCAAAGCTGTTTATAGGCAGACTTATCTACTTTTTGGGGAAGAAAGCCTTTGTCTAATATATCCATATTTGGTGCAATCAAAGTTGCAGGTGATCCGATACAGATAAGCCAGTTCTGAGCCTTTTTGTCATCTTTTGATTTTGTTACTCTTTTGTAAACTTCAAGTAAAGCATAAGCCCATGAATTTGCTAAGGATTCTTTCAAATGCTTCAAACCGTTTTCACAAAAAGCACCTTTTAACAAGAAACGATTTTTCCACGGGGCTTCCAGGTCATTTTCGTAAAAAATATTATAAAAATCTTTTATAATTTTAGTTATTATTCTTTTTTGTCCATCTTTTGTTTTTAATAATTTTTCATTTTTATTTACATAGCTGAAAAAATCAATTCTTTCAAACCTTTCAAGGGATTTTCCCCAGACAGCATCAATTAATCCTTCTTTACCACCAAAATGGTAGCTTATGGCGTTTTCTTTAGTTCCAGCTAAATTTGTGATGTCTCGAACACCCACATTTTCTGTTCCTTGCAAGCTAAAAAGCTCACCAGCGGCATTAATTAACTTTTCTCTCGTTATTTCTGAAACTTTGTATGTTTTTTCTTTCATAGATTTTATTATAACACACTTTGCTTTATCTCTGAAAATCTTTTACATTGAAAAGCGTTTGAAAAAAGTCTACTATGTGTAAAATATCAAATCATTTCTTTTTTATAAAATCGTAAGAATAAACAAGAAAAATGACTTACATAATTGCTTTAACTATTATTCTTTTCAGAATAGCAGTTCCTTTTCTTTTTGGCTACGCTTATTATTGGTCAAAACCTGGGCGTAGCAAAATAACTGTATTTTTATCACTTATTGGTTATTGGTTAAGTAATAGTATTATTGTTTTATTATATTATATTCAAAGAGGGTTAGAGAGAGCCTATTTATCTAGAATGTCGTCAGTTACATCTCTTGAGGCTTGTCTGGAAGAAATACAATTTGGTTTAATTGAGTTGTTTCCATTTCCCATATTCCCGTTTTTCTCTAAAATAATTATTTTAGGAATATTAGCTCTTATAATGACAGTTAACTTCTTACATTTTATCTATACTTTGATTTATACAGGAATTTTTGGAATATTATGGGCAAAATTTTTAAGAAAAAAGAAAGAAGATAAATCTGAAGTTGTTTATACAGGTAATAGCCAAATGGAAGATTCTTCTAAAGTTGAAAGCCCAGAAAATAGCCAAGAGGAGAATAGAGTTGATGATGTTTTTACAGATACTAATGAGGAAAGTCAGAATAATAATTTGCCCCCTGATAATAACAAGGAAAAGTTATATGCAATACTGAAGGAGCTTTTTAAAAAATAATGGCTTTTATAATAGCTTTATTTATTGTTTTATTTAAAATAGCAGCTCTCATATTCTTTGGCTATGCTTTTTATATATCAAAAGGCTGGCTTAGAAAAACTGTTGTTTTTATATTATTCCTTTTTTATTGTTCGCTTTTTCTCCCTCTCTTTTTAATGCGAATAGGTGATAGCTATGGAAATTCCAACCGACATAGGTCTGATTCAAGTTTTATTTCAGAAATAGAAAACCATTTGGATAAAATACAAGGTATCTTTGAAAACATTGCTGAAGTGACAATGGGAGCATTAAAAGCCATATTCCCTGTAGGATTATTACCTGCTATATTCTTTTTTATACTATTTGGCCCAATAGTAACATTTGGCTTTTCTCATTTTATTCTTAATTTTGTATATTTTTTGTTTTTTGTCTTATTATGGGTAGTGTTTTTAAGGCCAAAAAAGGAAGCTAACCTTGAGGTTGCTTCAATAGACAATGTTGACGAGCATCTTGTAGAAGATTCTTCCCCTGTTCAAAAAAATTTATTATTATCAATCCTAAAGGAAGTCTTTAAGAAATAAAAGACCCCTTCAGTCTCGCTTACGCTCGACAGCTCCCCCAACAATGCAAAAGCATTTTGGGGGAGCATCTTATTTATTACTTGTTTTTCGTGAAGCGGTAGTAGAGCGCGGGAATGAGGTAAACCGTCAGAATTGCTGAAAGAAGAAGACCACCGACAACACCAACACCACAGCCTTGGCGGAACTCACTGCCGATACCTGTTCCTAGAACCATTGGAAGCATACCAGCAATAGACGCAATGGTAGTCATAACTATTGGTCTAAGCTTTAATTTAAGAGCTTCTGACATTGCGTCATGAGGTTTCGTTCCTTGACTGGTCAACAGTGTAACTTCGTCCATGATGAGGATTGCGTTATTAACAACAATACCAATCATCATAACACCACCGAGCAGCGAAATCATAGAAATCGGCACACCAGTAAAGACTGACGCAGCAAACATTCCTATAAAACCTAAAGGAAGGGTAAACATAATCAGGAAAGGCTTGGTCCAGGATTCCATAATCGCAGCCATAAGCAAGTAAAGAAGAACAATTGCGCTTATAAAAACTTCGGCAAAGTCTTCCATAGCTTCGTCCATAGAATCCACTGGAGGACCAAACTTTAAGGTATAACCATTGGGAAGTTGAGAAGCAACTTCATTTCTTAAAGCCGCCATAATATCACCAGCAGTAGCTCCAGCTGCACAGTTGCAGTAAATATATTCGGAACGCTGTCGGTCATTTCTAGCTATAGCCATAGAAACAGGTTCAGAAACCGCTGTTACCACAGCATCAAGATTTATTGGGCTTCCTTTATAAGAGCCAATTACATTATTCTTTGCTTCTTCAATATTTTTAATATCATTGGTTTTTACACGAATATCAAAAGTTCTGCCTTCACTCTTAAAGCTACCAATTTTCAAACCGTCAAAAAGCCCGATGACAGTTGTTCCCAAAGCCATTTCGTTAAAACCCATATTTTTCAAGACTGCTCTGTCTGGAATTAAAGCCGTTCTAGCTTTTGGATTACGAATAGTAGTATCTATTTCTTTTGCGATACCCTTTTCTTCTAAGAGTTTTACTGCTCTGTTTACCTGGGTCTTTATGACTTCTGAATCTGGTCCCATTATATATGCAGAAACTTCAACCCCAGACATTCCAGAAGGGTTTGGAATATTGATCGCATAAACAAAATCATTGAATTTGTCTAAATCTTCTCTTAGCAGATTGGCAAACTCTTTGTGAGTCATTCTTTTTGACTTGTCTATGAGCTTGATTGTCATTTCAGCTATATTTACGCCCTGATTAACCTTACCTGGCATACCGTTTACGTAACCGATGGTGGTTCCAACAGAGTCAACTTCTTTGTGAGCTTTGATAACTTCGATTATTTTTTCAACTTCCTTTTGGGTTCCTTCCAATGAGATGTTTGCAGGAAATTCAAGGCTTACAGACAATTTTGACTGGTCGTTAGCTGGTAGGAAATCAACATGGAGCTGCGGTGCCAACCAAACAAAAGAGGCAATACATAAAGCAACCAACAGAAAAGCCGTAGTTCCTGGAATCTTTTTGACTAATTCAAAACTTTTTATACAAAGAATTTCAAATTTGCCATAAAGCCAGTTCCAGGTTTTTGAAAAGGCTTTCAATAATGGGTTCTTTACTTCGTTATCTTCCTTTAAATAAGCATTACTAAGAATAGGTGTTAGTGAGAAGCTAATAAAAATAGAAGCAATAGTAACAACAACCATAGTTATACCAAAAGGCTTAACAAACATACCGATAATTGATTTCATCTGTGTTACTGGCAGGAAAACAACAACATTAGTAAGAGCACTAGCAACAACAGCAATGACAACTTCGTTGGTTCCATCTATTGAAGCTGCTTTAACCTTATCGCCTTTAGTAATTCTTAAAATTATGTTTTCAACAACAACGATTGAATTTGTAACAAGAACACCTGTGGCACTACCTAATGCTATAAGCGTAATCATATCAAAACTACAGCCCGAAAAATAAATACCGCCAATAGCAATTATAATTGAAACAGGCATAGAAACCGCAACTATAAAAGTAGATCGGGGGTTATGCAAGAAAACGAAAAGCAGAATGGCTGTCAGCAAAATTCCCATAAGAACTGAGTTCCAAGAATCATCTAAAGAAGATTGAACAAAGGTTCTGTCATCGAAAAACCAGTGAAGTTCCATTCCGCCTGGAAGACCTTCTTCTTTCGTTATCTGGTCAAAGACTTTCTTAGCTGCTTCACAGGCTTTAACAGTATTACCACCATCTTTTTTTACAATTTCAAACTGAATTGCTGGAATATTATTATAATAGCCTATTGAGCGGATTTTCTTGGATTCAAGCTTAACATCAGCAACGTCGCCAAGATAAATATGAACATTTGGATTACCGCTAACATCAAGGTTTTTTATATCATCAATATTCTTAAATTCTGCGTCAAAGGCTATTGATTCTTCTCTTCCATATTCATCAATCTGACCAGCAGGAATTTTGATGTTTGCGGCAGAGAGCCTTGCAATTACTTCACCAACGGTAAGATTGGCTTTGGCAAGCTTTTCGCGAATTAGCTCAATATGCATTTCAAGCTTGTTTCCACCATGAATACGAACTTCACCAACGCC
Organism: uncultured bacterium; assembly: GCA_900317935.1. Classification (GTDB taxonomy): domain Bacteria; phylum Muiribacteriota; class Ozemobacteria; order Ozemobacterales; family Ozemobacteraceae; genus RUG334. The sequence goes on along the minus strand of ONIU01000020.1, from coordinate 1,777 downwards.
TGGTAAAATAGAAAATCTAGGAACAAGCTTGTCTTCAACGTAGTCATAAAGCTCATCCAAGCTTTGCTTCCCTGTTAAATACATTGTTATAATCGGTATAGCATTTGGGTTAATTTTTTGCAAAACAGATGTTTCAACATTAGGCGGGAATTCATTGACTATAGAATTGAGCTTTTCTCTGACTTCATGTATTTTTAAATCTGCATCAGTTCCAGTAACAAATTCTAGAGTATTAACGCAAACATTTTCCATACAGAGGGAAGTCTGCTTTTTCAAGCCCTCAATAGTAGCAACTCTGTCTTCAATTTTCTTGGCAACGTCTACTTCAACTTCTTCAGGTGAAGCACCTGGATAAATAGTTGAAATAGCCACATAGGGAATATTCATTCTAGGAATTGCTTCCAGATTAATCTTTCGATAAGAGTTTATTCCGATAATTACAAATAGCAGAATGAAGCAGCACATAGCTACTTTTCGTTGTATAGATAGTTGCGGAAGATTCATTGTGTCACTCCAAATTTAAGAGACAAGAGACAAGAGATAAGTGGTTTTGCTAAACTTCCTGCTGCAAAATGCACTTCGCACCTCCTGTGTTCATATTCTCTAAAAAGTCGCTATAGCTTTAAAAGCTAATACAACTACAGTAATTAATTCAGGTTACAAACTATAGCAAATATAGATATAAGTCAATAAATTTATAACACTTGTTACAAATTTTAAAACTTGTGACATATAACTAGGAAGCTTGGAGTTGATAATTAAGATTTAAGATATAAGATATAAGATGTGAGATATGAGATATAAGATGTGAGATATAAGACCGTAACTTGTGATACAAGATTAAAGATTTTTTTCTAAAATCTTATAACTTACACTCAAAAGCTTTAATACAATAATTTGTAAATATATAATTCTGGTTTTTGTTGATCATGAAGGGTGACCGCAAACTTTTTTAGCTATAAATCTTTATTAGTTATTCTGTTCGTAAAAAGTTTACTATTCTTTATTGTAACAATCAAAAGAATTAATTATAATAAATCATTAAAGAAATAATAGTTTCAGGAGATAATAAATGAAAAAAATAATATTTATTATTTTACTTTTAACGTTCTGTATTACTAGCAATATTTTTGCAGAAGAAAATAAAGAAGAAAATGCTTCCGATACTCAGAAAATCACACAGAATGCTACCAATTCAGATTCAGCTCACAACGATTTAAAAGAAATCAAGGAATCAAGAGAAGAATTTAAAAAACTTGTTGATGCTTATCATAAGAATCCGACAGAAGAAAATCTCGTTGCTTTGCGTAAACAAATTACCACAAACTATGACAAAGGTATTGAACGCAAAAAAGCAAAGATTGAAGAACTTAACAATAAAATTGAAAAATTAAAAAAAAAAGATAAAAAAGATAGAAAAGATAGAAAAAATAGAAAAGACAGAAAAGACAGAAAAGATAAAAAGGATAAAAATGATAAAAAAGAAGTAAAAGAGAAGAAACAAAGTTTAAAAAATGAAACGAAAGAGATTTCTAACGAAAAAGAAAAAGATGTTTTAAAAAAAGATAAATAAAAGGGAACCATAGAATATATTGAAGAGGAAAATTTAAAAAATGTTAAAAAAAATAATAATTATTATTCTAAGTATTATAATTATTAGTCCAGCTTATAGCCAAGAAGCTCAAATGACTAATTTAGATAAAAAAGTTTCGGTTTTAGGTTATAAGAACCTTTTAACAAACTTTGATTATAGAGACAAAATCACTTATGTCATTGG
>ONIU01000073.1 GCA_900317935.1 uncultured bacterium | reverse complement strand
GCAGGTAAAGTGATGTTTAAATCAATTATTCCCTTTATTGAAGTATCGTTATTGAAACCAATGAACATTTTGTCTTCTTCAATTTTTATTGCTTTGTTGGTAAACCATTCAGAAGACTGCATTTCACCAATAGTTTTTTTGCTTATTTGCCCATTAACTAAAAGTTTAAATGAGTTACCTTCATTTAAATGAATTTCACCATAAATGTTTTCAATTACGAAAGTATTGATATTATCAATTTCTTTAGGTGCAGGAACTATAAAATCAACACTCATGGTATCAACAGGTAGATTACTATGATTTGTTAATTCTGCTGCCATAGTTTCTACAACGTCTTCCATCCATGTTCCAAATTCTTTCATCTTTTCTTTTAATTCTTTACGTCCAGGTTCAACTTGTTTTATGGTTTGTTGAACTGTCTGATGTAATGTTTGAGCAATATCTCTAATATTGATGCCTAATTTGGTAGCTTCTAGAAATGGAATATTTGGAAAAACATTTATATTAGGCGACTGATTTGTACTTTTGTTTTCTGCTTTATTGCTGTTTCTGACTTCATCTTCTTTGTTTAAAGCGTTTAAAAGTCTTTCGGATTCTTCTACTGTAATTTTCCCTTCTGACAGCATTTGTAAAATCATAGTTCTGGAATCAGACATATTAGTTTCTCCTGATATTATATAGTTAGCACTTATTAATAATCTTTATGTTGTTAAACATGTATATTGAATTCTATATATACAGTTTAACATAATTTTTAAATAATATGATGTTTTTGAAGCAGAAGCATGCTTAATCTTGATTGCCCAATACCACCGCCAATTGTTTGAGGAAGTTTTCCTGCTAATAAATCTTTATGCCAAGGCAAATTTGCTTTTTTCATAGCATCTCTTTCTTTTAGCTGTCTGGTTAATGTTTCTGGGTCTACTCTTATACCCATGGATGAAAGTTCGAATGACCTTTCAAATATTGGATTCCAAACAAGAATATCACCGTTTAACCCGTGGTGTCCTTCTGTTGTTGGAGTTGACCAGTCATCATAGTCTGGAGCTCGTCCATCGTGTGGTTGGCCATTTTGAAGTTTTCCACCGATTCCTATAAGAAATACCGCACCAAGTTCTCGGCAAATAGCATGTTCTCTTTCTTTTGACGATAAGTTTGGATATTTTTCAAGTAAATCTTCACTATGAATAAAATGAATTTTATGAGAAAGAAATTTATTTAACCCGTATTTGGTTGTTATATGGTGTTCTGTTGAAAGAATTGCTGAATATATCGTTTCAACGGTCTGTTTCAAATAATCCAGATTTCTTTCGTCTTTATCCATGACTTTTTCCCAGTCCCACTGGTCAACGTATATAGAATGTATTCCTGTTTCTATGCTGGCTTCGTCAGGACGCAAAGCATTCATATCAGTATAAATGCCTTCTCCTACAGGAATTTTATAATTAGCTAATGCCATACGTTTCCATTTGGCCAAGGAGTGAACAATTTCAAATTTTGTATTGCCTATTGCTGGAACAGAGAATGTTACAGGTCGTTCTGTTCCGTTTAGATCATCTTGTAGACCGGTTCCCATTTTTACGTACATTGGTGCGGAAACTCTATATAGTCTTAGGCTGTCAGCTAAAGTGTCTTCAAAATGTCTTTTTAATTCTAGAATTGCTCGTTCTGTTTGTAGTAAGGATAGACCATTCATATTTGCCTCTTTATTATTGGGTTTGCTTGTTTTGCGGCTTTGATTTTATTCTGTATTGATTTATTTTGCAATACTTCAATAAAAATAGATTATTTTGCAATTTGTATTTTTTTCTTTTTTGTTAATAGGAATAGAATAATGATTAGAATTATTATTGATGGTGAAAAAATAATAAATTCAGCAATGTCTTCAGGAAGTATAAGAGGTTTATATATTTCTAATTTGCTTCTGTTTTGTTTAAAAAAATTACTTTCAAAATCAATTCCATGATAATCGCAGTATAAAACACAGCCTTTGTTTATATCGCCAAGAGAATGATAATTGCAGCTTTTATTTGATAATGTGGGTTGCGGAGAAAGAATCTTTTCAAAACCAGAATCTTTATCAAAGAGTAATTTATTGTCTACTACGCTGAACGTCAGTTTGTTTTCAGCAGCAGCTCTGTCTATTGCTCTTGAGATTCGTCTCTGAAATTTATGACAGGAAATATAATCTTTTTGTGGGCGTCTTCCTGTGAGGAATCTGATTTTGAATATTAATTCTTTATGAATATTTTCCCAAAGAAGCATATCATGTAGTTTGAAATATTCAGGATAAAGTAGTTCTTGGGGAATATTTTCTAATGTAATGTTAGCTGAATTTGTAGCTAGATTCTGGGCTTGTAATTGGCTGAATAATAATAAAGAAAAAAATAATAATACCGCAAATACTAGATTAAATCTTTTTATTAACTTCATTAATTTATCTTGATTGAGGAAGATGTTCAGATGGTTGCGGTGAGGTTATTACAACAGCATCAGAAGCGTTTATAGGTTCATTTTTGTCATCTATAGTATAGACAACTACTTCTTCAGGTTTTACTAATCCAAGACGTTCTCTTGCTAGACGTTCAATTCCTTCCGGGGTAGACAACATCTCTAGATTTTCCTTAAGCATACGGTTTTCACGTTCAAGACCTTCTATTCTTTCACGCTGCTCGGCTTCTGTCTGAAGAAGATTGCGTATATCGTTGTATCTGGCTAGATAAATCAAAGATAGAGCAACACAAAATATTGCAGACAAAATAAACATGATTTCAGTTGAAAACCGAACTCGTTTACGTTTTGGTGATGATTCTGTGTCTGACATTATTTTATTCTCATCCTAAATCGCACCCTGCGCGATTCGAACGCGCGGCCTTTTGCTCCGGAGGCAAACGCTCTATCCAACTGAGCTAAGGGTGCATTTCAGCGTTGCATGAACTTTTTATTCATTAAGCAGATTCTGAACACGCTTTGTTATGCTTTCAACACCTTGTTTGGCTGTTTTACTGCCAGCAAGAATTGTTTCAACTTCCGGGTTAACTATATCTTCAAGTAAACCAAAGTCTTTTACAACAGGATTTGGTTTTGTTGTCTGCATTTGTTTCATAAAGGCTTTTTGATGTTCGTCTTCAAAGTTAACCAAAGCATAGGCTTTTGTGTTGATTGGGAGCTGATTAAGCTTGAGACACCAATCTGCTTGATTTTGTGCATTCGTAAAGAATGTTAGGAATCTGTATGAAGCTTCCTGGCGTTCTTTGGGTTTATCATTAAACACAACAACATCAGTGCCACCAACGTTTGAAGATGTACCAGCAGGACCTGCTGGAATCAAAGCTATACCAAAGTCTAGTTTAAGGTCTTCCTTAAAACGCTTCAAGTTCCATGGACCCATAAGAATCATTACGTATTTGCCATTTACAAAACCCTGTTCAGGAGTGATTGCTCCTGGTTTCCAACCGCCGGCTTCTATACCATCTTTGTAAAGACCAGCAATCATATTAAGAGCATCAACAGAGGCTTGTGAGTCAATAACACATTTGTTGCCATCTACAACCTTAGCTCCAAAAGTATTAAGTATTGCCAAATTCCACCATAGAGTATTCATGATAGCAAAAGGTTCACGTCCCTTAGAACTATCTTTGAATTGTTTGGCAAAAGCAGCAAAATCAGCCCAGTTTTGTGGAAATGGCTTTCCACCAATTAGTTCACCAAATTTATAAACTGAATCCTGGGGCAACAGACCAAGTTCTTTGAATATTGCTCTGTTATAAAATAGAGTGATACAGTTGCTCTGGTCTGGAAGACCGTAATATTTGTTGTCAACACAGCAGGCATTAAGAGGAGCTTCTAAGTAATCGCCTTTTATAGAATCAAATCCGAAGGTTCCTAAATCTGCTACAGAATTCTTGCGGGCTAATTCACAAACAAAAGACCAGTCTACACGAGCCATATCAGGACCCTGACCAACTGTGAGAGCAGTTCTTATTTTGGGTTTATGACCGTCGAAAGGAATTCTTACCGGTCTTACTGTATACTTTGCGTTTTCTGGTAAGGCTTCCCATTCACCTATTACTTTGCGAAGTATTAATTCTTCGTCGTCACCGTAAGTGTGCCAGAAAGTAAGAATTGTTCTGCCGTCTGTGGTTGTGCTCATTGATGATGAAGAACCCCAGCCATACCAGCATAATATTGCGTAAGCAAGAACTACAGCTATAATGCAAATTTTTTCTTTCATATTCTAGCCTCCCTTATTCCTTAACGGCACCAGCGGTCATACCTTCGATGAAGTAGCGCTGTGCAAACAAGAACAATACTGCGATTGGAACAATTGAGAAGCAGGATGCTGACATAATTAATCCAAGCTCAGAAGTATACTGACCTCTGAAAAGTGCTAAACCTACCGGCAATGTTACGCTTAATGGATTTTCGAAATCTGTAACGATTAATTGCCACAAGAAGTTTGACCAATTAGAGAGGAACGTTAACAGGAATAAAGTTAATATAATTGGCAAAGATAATGGAATAATTACTATTCTGAATACTTGCCATTCTGATGCGCCATCTATCTGTGCTGCTTCTAACAAAGAATCAGGAATTGTATCCATAAATTGTTTAAGCATGAAGATACCGAAAACTGAAGCCAAGTGCGGCAGGAACATTGCCCATTTGGTTCCGAAAAGTCCCATCTTACAAATCATAAAGAACTGTGGAACCATAAACATCATGCCTGGTATCATCATAGACATAAGAAGAACTTTAAAAATCTTATCCTTGTATGGAAGATTCTTCTTTGAGAAAACATAAGCACCCATTGAAGCAAATAAAGTTACAAGAAATGCTGCTGTTGTAGATACAAGCAGAGAGTTCATGAAGTAAGTTCCAAAGTTCTTTTTGTTTTCTATTGGATCATTAAACTTCTTCATGTTTTCTTTTGCTTTGTCATCAACCTTAAGAACTCTTCTAAAGTTGTTTAGGGTCGGTGAAGCAGGAACTATATCAAATGGATTGGATGCATTAATTACAAGTTCTTGACCTGATGGCTTGAATGCAGTACATAACATCCAGAAGAATGGGAATAAAACACATACTACTCCGGCAATTAGTGCTTCATAAATAAGCATCTTTTTCAGATATTGGCCTCTATTGATTATTTTTGTTTCAATATATTTCTTGATAACAAAAACAGCACAAGCAAGAGTAAAAGCTAAGGCTAGTCCTCTGCACAACGGCCCCATCTGGTTCAGAATAACCGCAGGAGATTTTAGATCTCTTAAGCCAAGTCTGACATTTGATGTGCTTTCAATGAAAATTTTGCCGCTTGGGTTGTCTACTTTGATGCCTTTTTCTTGAGCAAAAGCATTAGCTTGTTTTATAGCGGTTTCTGTAAGTTTAAATATTCCGACTATGTCGCCGGTCTTTTTTAGTTCTTTCAACTGGGTTTTCAATTTATCAAAAGCAACTTCGTTTTCTTTTGAAGTCCCAAAAACACCGGCTGTTTCACCTAGAATACCATCTATCATTAAATCGGCATATCTTACAATTTTGTCATTAGCTTCTTTTTCCTGGGCTTCTGTAGCCGTAAATGAAGCTATAACCATAGCTCCGAACTTAAACAATTGACCGGAAATGCTAAAGGTCATTGTAATCATTATTGCTAACAATATAACAAAAGAAATAACTCTAATTACAGGATTCTTCATCATTTTGCACCTGCTTTCTTTGCTGCTAGCTTTTGCTGAATATATGTAATACCAAGAGTGATAATAAGCATAATATAAGATATTGCTGCAGCGTAGCCATAGTTACCAGCATCAAACTGCTTATACAGATAGTAACCAGCAACAGAAGTAGAACCTATGGCTTCACCGCCAATAACAACCTGTGGTCCGCCTGAAGTCATTGCGTATATTTCTGTAAAAGCATTTAAAGAACCAATGATACCTGTAATAACCATAAAGAAAATAATAGGCCTAAGCAGAGGAACGGTTATTAATGTAAATTTTTCCCATTCGCTTGCACCATCTATATCAGCGGCTTCATATACATCATTAGGGATGTTCTGGAGGGCTGCCAAGAACAATACCATACCGAAACCTGCACCTTTTAAAGTCATAGCAAAAATAACTGCTAAAAGAGCTGTATATGGACTACCCAAGAGACCGGTTGTATTGAAGAAGTTGTTTTCTCCGAGAAGTGCAGTGCTTATCTGTGCAAGAACACCGAATTTTGGAGCATAGATTAATGCCCAGATAACACCTACAACTAACATATCAAGAATATTCGGCAGGAAGAATGCACTTCTGAAAAAGCTCTTACCAAAGAGTTTGTTATCTAGTAGTAAAGCTAATGCCAATGAAACGATTATACATGAAGGTATACTGATCAACGCATAAAAAGCTGTAACTACCAAAGAAGACCAGAACTGCCAGTCTTGAATGATTCTTATATAGTTTTTTAAGCCAACAAACTTCATGTTAGCAAGACTAAAGTCTGTTGGAGCACCTAGAAAACTGAGATAGAAAGAATAAAAAATCGGGAATACCAGGAATACCAGAAATAGAATCATGAAAGGTGATAAGAAACCCCATGAAACTACGGTATCTTTTGTAGTTCGAATAGCCAAAACAAGCCCTCCTGTTTTATGCCTATTAGGAAAATTCTAAATTTTAACTTTTAGATGATAACATACCCGCAAAATTTTGACAATTTTTTGAGAAACAAAGAGTAAACTTATTTTGTGTTTGATTCTTTATAACAACAAACACAATAAAAACAAGAAACCCTTAGACATTTGTTTAAGAGCTTTTTTATATGTTGATAACAACAAAAACAATAACTACCAAACTACGAGAAAAACAAAAAGCCGCTTAGATAATAAAATCTAAGCGGCTTTTTATAATATTACTTAGCTGGTTTTACAACAAAGCTTATCATTCTCTTTGGAACGAAAATAAACTTAATTACTTGCATTCCATCAATATACTTTTTGACTTTTTCACTAGCTTCAGCGGCTTTGCGGGCAGTTGCTTCATCAACATTAGCAGGAAGTTCAATCTGGTCACGAAGCTTGCCGTTTACTTGAACTGGCAATGTGATGTTGCTTTCTTCAAGAGCTTTTTCATCATATGCTGGCCAAGACTGCTGATGAACAGAGCCTTTTCTTCCTGTGATTTCCCATAGTTCTTCTGCTATGAATGGAGTTATTGGAGCAAGCATGAGAAGCATCTTTTCAACAACTTCTTTCCAGAGAGTTGTTTTTGCAAGATTTGTCTTCTTGGTTGCGTCTACCATTGCATTGGTAAGTTCCATCAAACGAGCAATTGCTGTATTGAAGCTGAAGTTTTCAATGTCAGTAGTAACTTGCTTGATTGTATAGTTGAGAATCTTTTTAAGATTCTGAGCTTCTTTGCCTTCAGCTTTTTCGTCTCCGCCTTGGAATTCGCTGATAAGGTCATAAACACGTTTAACGAAACGATACATACCCTTAATGCCTTCATCAGACCAAGAAACTTCGAGTTCGAAAGTTCCCAAGAACAATATGAAAGCTCTAAGAGTGTCTGCACCATATTTTTCAACCATTTCGTCTGGAGTGATGACGTTGTTCTTTGATTTGCTCATTTTAACGCCGCCAGCAGCAAGCATCATGCCTTGATTGCGCAACTGTTGGAAAGGTTCTACGAATGGAATCAAGCCTGCATCATACATAACTTTTGTCCAGAAACGAGCATATAGTAAATGCATAACAGCATGTTCTGCTCCGCCGACATAAAGGTCAACTGGTGCCCAGTATTTTACTTTTTCTTTATCGAAAGCAAATTCTTTATATTTTGGGCTTACGAATCTCAAGAAATACCAGGAAGAACAAGCAAAACCATCCATTGTGTCGGTTTCACGTTTTGCTGGTTTGCCACACTTCGGGCAGGTTGTGTTAACCCAGTCTGTTATAGCTGCTAGAGGAGATTTACCGTCTGTGCCAGGCTTAAATTCGCTGATATTTGGAAGTAGAACTGGCAACTGATCTTCTGGAACAGGAACTGTTCCACAGCAATCGCAGTGAACAACAGGTATTGGAGCTCCCCAATATCTCTGACGGCTGATCAACCAGTCTCTGAACTTATAATTGATTCTGCCACAGCCTTTTTTATTTTCTTCAAGCCATTCAATCATCTTTTCAATAGCTTGTTCACTTCTTAAACCATTGAATTGACCGGAATTAATAAGAGTGCCGTATTCTGTATAAGCTTCTTTGAGTTCGCCTTGTGGCTTGCCTTCTGGGGTAATGACTTCGATTACATTGATGTTGTGTTTCTTAGCAAAAGCGAAGTCTCTTTCGTCATGAGCTGGAACAGCCATAACGGCACCTGTTCCGTAACCAGCAAGAACGTAGTCGCCAATGTATATTGGAATCTTTTCACCATTGAATGGATTGATTGCATAAGAACCCAGAGGAACTCCAGTCTTTTCTTTTTCAGTAGAAAGTCTGTCTATTTCTGATTTCTTGCGAGATTCTGCTATATAAGCTTCAACAGAAGTTTTGTTGTCTGGGTGAGTTTTGTTGTCTGGGTGAGTAAGCTTTTCAACCAGTTTATGTTCTGGTGCAAGAGTCATGAAAGTAACACCGAAGATTGTATCTACACGAGTAGTGAATATTGGCAGATCAAATTCTTCGCCGGTAATTGGGCTTTTTGCTCTAAAATTAACTTCTGCACCTTTGCTCTTGCCTATCCAGTTTTCTTGCATTTTCTTAATGCGGTCTGGCCAGTTGATGAGCTTGAGGTCGTCGATAAGTCTGTCTGCGTAATCAGTAATTTTGAAGAACCACTGATTGAGGTCTTTCTTTTCTACTAATCCTTCACAGCGCCAACAGCGGCCTTGTTCAACCTGTTCGTTAGCAAGAATTGTTCGGCAGTTTGGACACCACCACTGAGCACCGGCAGCTTTATAGGCTAGTCCACGTTTATAAAGGAGTAAGAAAAACCATTGTGTCCATTTGTAATAGTCTGGGTCTGTTGAGTTGATTTCTCTTTCCCAGTCGTAGCTGCATTCAACTAAAGAAAGCTGTCTGCGATAATTAGAAGCATTCTTTTCTGTTGTAACTGCTGGGTGAACACCCTGCTTTATAGCAAAGTTTTCTGCAGGAAGACCGAATGCATCCCACCCCATTGGGTGAAGAACATTATAACCTTGCATTCTTTTTAAACGAGAAACTACATCTGTTGGAACGTAATTGCGTAAGTGACCTACAGAAAGACCGTTTCCTGATGGATATGGGAAGAAATCTAAACAATAGAATTTTTTCTTGTTGGGATCTTCACTTGTTTTGTAAAGATTCATTTCACGCCACTTGGGCTGCCATTTTTCTTCAAGTTTCTTGAAGTTGTATTCGCATTTTTCACACATGCTTTTCTACTCCATATATTTTAGAGATAAGAGATTAGAGATAAGAGGATCGTTTTTGCAATCGCTAGTCTCTGCCATAACCTCTGTTGCTGGTCAACCGAAGGTTGGGAGCAATCCCCCTAACCTCTAACCTCTTTTCTCTAATCTCTAAAACGCTTGCGTAAGCAAGCGATGTTACATAATAGTTTTGTAAAGACTTAAAGTCAAGTAGGTCATATAAATGCAAACTTTTTGTTTTATTAATAAGTATTTATTATATGTAGAGTTAAGGTTTGATTTATATTTATTATATTTTGGTGTTAGGTAGTATTAGGTTGTATATAGGCACGATAAAATAGTTCTAAAAGGTTTTTAAACAAATAATATAGCAATAAATCAATCATTGGAGTATAATAAAAAATAGGGAAAAATTTTAGATTAATAACCTAGTATGGTATTTGTTATGGTACATAAAAATAGAAAAAATGGCTTTACTGTTGTGGAAATCTCCATTGCTTGCATAGTTTTCGTTTTGCTCATGGGTGGAGCATATGGGGTGTTTTCTGGGGTTTCAAAAAGTTTTCAAAGAAGTACAAAATCTTTGAGCATGCAGAACGAAATGCGTAACGGTTTAAATTTTATTCGTGAAGAAATGCAGCGTGCTTCTTATAAATCAGTTATTAAAATAAATGGTAACTCCATTGATGAAAGCAAACATTTCAGTCTTTGTAAAAATGCTGAAATAGAAGGTAATTCTAATAAGCGCTTGGCAAAATGGTATATTTGCAAACCATTTGTAGGAACATCCGGAGTTGTTTTTACTTGTACATTAGATATAGCTGATAACAAAATTTATTATACAAAAAAAGTAACAGAAGGAAGCGATGCAACTGAAAAAGAATTTGATAATAAGGTTGTAATGACCCAGATAGGAAAAATCAAATTTTCAACAGAAGAATTTGTTGCTGGTTCATCAAATCAAGGTGCTTTAATCAATATGGAAACTTTTGCTGTTAATAGTACAAGCGGTCAGGCTGATTTGACTGTTTCTGCTCAAACAGGTGCGAGAATTGAAGTCAAAGTGGTAAAGGATATTTAATTCTTTATGATTATTAGGTTTAAAAAGAAAAATAAGGCTGTTACCTTGACAGAAATACTTGTAGCAGTAGTAATGCTTGCTGTTGCTGGTCTGCCTATTTTTGGGCTTATGAATTTTTCAAGCAGAGGTACACGTGAACAGAGTGCCGAAGCAGAAGCCGGAAACCTTGCAAAAGAAGAAATGAACCGCTTAATGTATGTTGCTGATTATAATGAACTGATAAATAATGTTAAGCAAGATGTTCCCTGCAAGTTTGCTGATGGTAAAGATAAAGTTATCAGAAAAGGGAATGAGTTTTTTGGATTTTATACTATTTACCCTCACAAAAATGGAGATGTTAAGTTTAAAATTCCAAAAATGACTTTTCATAAACCCCAATTATGTAGCGCTGGTGGTGAAACCCAAGATAATATTGTTAATGAAGAAAACAGCGAAACATATAGTTTAAAAGACTTATACCCGGATCTTGATGAAGAAAAACAACCAATGTTGATTGATATTTATTTGGAAATACGATGGAAACTACCAGCAGAAAAAAAATACAATGATAAGAATAAACTTATACTTTATGGGAGGAGGTATCATACTTTTGAATAAATTATTGTTAAACTCTCGTAAAGGTATTGCAGTACCTGTTGTGTTGCTTATTGTTCTCTGTGTTATGGTTATGACGGTTTCTGTTGTTCATTTTAGAAAACAGTCTAAACAGCAGAATGTTAGTAATTTTCATTTCTTGAGAGTGAATTTTCTTGCTCAGTCTGCTGCTCAGCATATGTTATTGAAGTTATCTGTTTTTCCACAAGAGGCTTACGATTCAGGTGTTCTTGGTTTGGGTTATTGTCCTTTCAGAGGTATCGTTTATGATAAAGATGGTAATCCTCCTGCTGCTGGAAAGGCTAGTCCAAAGGGGTTAGAAATATTTGCCAAAGACTGTAATTCAATCGAGGATGAAGGTGGTATTGAATGGGTTATTGATCCTGAACGTATTGCTCCTAGTATGAATAAATATAAAATACAAAAACTGGAAGTAATTAGTGCTTATAATGACGTTAATGCAAAAAAGACCTATTTAACTGCGAAAATTGTTTCTGTAGGTGAAGGCAAGATGGAAAAAGGTAATGCTGGTTTCAGAAAAGAACAATTAGAAAAGGTTATTCAATTAACTGGTGCAAATTGAGCTGAAAAGAAGGAGAATGATTTATGAATTATTTTGGTAAGAGTGCATTGGCCTGTTTGATGCTTTTGTTGGCTGGTAACTGTTTAAATGCTTGTGAGCTACCTGCTCATCCTTCTGCAACAGCTATGCCAGTTGGTATAACCACAAAAGATGGTTCTAAGATGACAATTAAAGAAGCTCAAAGTAAAGGCCTAGTTACCTTGATAGAAGGAGACAAAGACGGGCAGTTTCATTATCTTATTCCAGAAGGAAGCAAAGTCGAATTAAAAATTGTGTGGGATCCTGTCTGCCATAATAATCCTGCAGACCCTAATTCTGATTCTTTTAAAAGAAAAGTAGAAGAATATGAATATATTATTGACGGTCATAATGAAGGTGGTAAAATTTATCCTGATGAAGAAATCGGTAAAGTTGGCGGTTATGGTTTCTTCCCGCTAAGTGCCATGAGTAAATTTTTTACTCTCAATGGTAATAGAAAAGACGTTAAAGAAGCTTTTACTAGAGAAAAAGGTATAAAGAATCAGGATGAGGTTATAGAAGCTGGGATTTCTGGTCCTCAGCTTAAACTAGGTATGTTTGCTGCTACCGGTGAAAAACTGGAAGTTTCTATTGTTAAAGGTCAAGATTCTGGTTATAAGGACAGCCCTACTGTTGATGCTACTTATAAATCCGACATTATTGAATTAGAAGGCATTAATGCTATGTTGCCTGGTGTGCATTGGAATTTAAAATTAGGCGAAATAGTTCCTTATATTTACGATTCTTCAAGCGAAAAAGCAAAATCTGATTCTTCGTTTATGGCTTATAAAGAAAATAATTCTGAAGATAATCTTATTGTCTATTCAAAATCTGGTTTATTGATGAAAGATATAGATTATGGTTTGGAAGAACCGGATCCCAAAAAGTATATTGCTTATATTGTTGAAAATGATAATAAAGAAAAGATTCATGTCAGTGGTATAAATTACGATAAGATTAATCCTGATCCGAATGCAAACGGTGGTTCCGATGGTAAATTTAATGTAACCTTTACTACTCCATCTATTGCAGGCTGTTTGAGTGATGGCACAGAAGCAGATGCAGCTATTAAAATTATGGTTAACTCTCCGCCAGCAGGTTATAAGCTTTCTAATATTTTCTGGGTTTGGGAAGAACAGAATTATAAGCGCAAAAAGAGTGGTGAAGTAGAAGTTGAAGGTAAAGGAAAAATTAAATTAGATGATGATGACAATAAAGATGTGTATGTTTATGAAAAATCTGGCAAAAGCAGAAAATGCAGTTGTGGCCTTGTAATCGTTATAGACAAGCCACAAGATGGTGTTGGTTATGCTGCTTACAAAGTTTATGACAACTGTGGTCCTATTTCTACAACAATGAAGTTGACAGAAAATAATACTTTTGCTGAAGAAGATGGTAAAACTGATAAAGATTCTCTTTCTTCAACATTCAAATATGAAATCAATATATTGGATTCTAATCCATTTATAGATAAAAATATAGTTGCTAGAAAGAATGGTGATACTGTTATAGAAAAAACTCCTAGTGGAGATATTTCTCAGAATACAGATAAAATGGAAGTCACTTTCTATTACAACTATCCAATTTATAATTATGAACCTAAGACAATAAATAGCATTGAAGAATTAAAGGGTAATGGTTTGCTTGATTTTGCTCAAGGCAATGAAAGTGGTCATGATCCGAAGTTTAAGACTTATACTCATAATACAAGCTGGTATTGGAAAAAAGCTGTTAACGTAAAAGTTGACCCTGTTAAGGTTTTGAAACCAATAACTGGAGATGATGGAAGACTGATTGGTTCTATTTCATCAATTTCTGGCAGTTTTACTATTGATAATCCAAAGCCTTGGCATGCTAGCGATAAGTATCCAGAAATAGAACCAGGAAAAGAAATTGATAGAAATCTTAGTGTTTTTGCTGTATTAAAAGACCCAGCAGGTAATACACATATTATTGATGTTTATAAAAACGACAAGACTGATACACCATTAGAATCTGCAAATCCTAAAAACTTTTATAAAGAAAGTTATGCTGTAAATCCAACAGAAAATGCTGCTGATGAGCTCAAGGGTAATTCTGATAAAAACAGCAGCACTTCTCCTTATTGGGTAGATGACCTTATTGTACAAGGCAAAAACTTTGACAATACTTGGGATACAAGTTCTTGGCAACCATTAAATTATTTGAAGTCTGACGATAAGACTGCTCCAGAAATACAGGTTATTGTTCTTGATACAAGAACCAATCGTTATCATATATTTGGAACAAAAGAAAATGTTGCTGCTGGCTTAAATAACTTTTCTACTACCACACACAAGAGTTATGCTGGTTTAGATAAAGTTCCTTATATAGGCAGAAACACAGCTATATCACAAACTTATTCTTACACTGGTTTTGTAGATGTTAATTCATTATATGATACTTATTTAAAAGGCGATGCTTCTGGTAATGCTGTTTCTACTATTAATGATTCGTTAAATAGAAATGGCTTTGTTTGTCAGAAAGGTACTCGTTTAATATTCTATGCTCATGCATTTGATAATGTGGCTTATGATAGCTCTGAAAAGTTTGGTGGTTTGCAGCCTTCTACATTCAAATATACATTTATCGATAATAATGGTAAAGAAGTAGTAAAAGAAGAAGCTGGAGATAAACCATTAGAATATGTTTTCCGCCAGGAAAACTTTGATAAAAATGGTAATTTGAAACAAGGTGATTCTGCTTATAAATTGCTTGTTCAAGCTGAAGATATATCTGGCAATAAACGTGAATTTGAACTTGATATAGGCGTTCTCGGCAGAACCTTAGATATCAGAACCTTAGAAGAAAAGCGTGAAAGAATAGAATAATAAGGTCATAAAAAAAGCCGCTCTGAATAAGAGCGGCTTTTTTTTATACTAGCTTAATAGTGATATTGAAGCATACCCTGTAGTCTGTAGTCGTAACCGAAGAACATATCGTTGCTCAGTGATATTGGTGCAGCAAATGTTAGAGACATTCCATCTTTTACATAGTATCTCATACCCAGAGTGAGGTCTGTGCTTTTACCATTGTTTGTTCCATCGAAATGATTGATTTCACCGATGAATGTAAATGATTCATTGGCTTTGTAATCAAAACCTACATTAATGAATACACCTTCATGTTCGGTGTTGTCTTTGCTAGAACCTCTGTAACCGCCGTTAAGATGTATGTTTCCACCTTCTTTGCGTTTACTTGAAATACCACCGAAGATTTCCCAGGCGTTGTCTGTTTCTGCATTGCCGATATCGATATCACTTGTCGGGAAGAATGCGCCTAAGCCGATACAGGTTGCCATTTCATCAGTTTGAGAACTGAACTTGAAACGAAGTTCGCAGTCACCGATACCAGAATCAGTGCCGTCTCTGAAATTATAGGTTACAGGTGCGAAAACATCGTAAGATTCGACTGGAAGCACGAAAGCAACTTCGAAGTTTTCCCCTGAATAAGTAAGAATGAATGGAAATCTGTAGAAATCTCCTTCTTCACCGGCAACTAATCTATTGCCTTCACGTTTTTCGATAGAGTTCCACATAAATCCAATAGCAGTAGAAAATTTGTTTTCACCTAGTGTAAAGGCTGAATAAGTGTTGATAAGACCGGTTAGCCCAGTAAAACTTACATCATTTCTTTCTTCGCTTTTTAAGCGGAATTTGCTGTTATCTCCGCTACCTGGAAGAATAATCTGAGGCAGACCTGCATCAGAATAAATAACAGCATCATCATTGCTTGTAACAGGCGGCAGTGGAAGATTTGTAACAGAATTATCCGGAGCTGGAGCCGTCGGCATTGCGTCATAGCTTGAACCTATCGTTCCTCCGCCGTAAGCGCTTATTGGCTGATATACGGGGTCTTGATAAGTTGGATAGCCTAAAGGTGAATTATAGCCGTTATTATTATAATTCTGGTTAGAATACATGCTACTTTGGTAGTTGGTTTGAGGCTGCTGTCTCATAAGAGTGCCCTGCCCTTTTTCCAGTTTGGTTGCTGGAATTTCCAACACCTGACCAATTTTAATAGAAGCTGGATTACTGATGTTGTTGGTTTCAGCAATAAGCTTCCATTTTGTGGTAGTACCAAAGAATTTTTTTGAAATGGAGCCTAATGTGTCACCTTTCTTTATTGTATAGGTCTGATAACCTGTTGTGACAGAACCGCCATTCCAGTTGCTGTCTGCACTTGTTGAATCTTCTATATAGAAGTCTTCATTAAGTGGAGGAGCAGCCATGTATTCGTCATTGTATTGACCGAATGCCGCTGGAGCCATTGCGAGAAGCATCATGGCTACAGTTATTATAGAATTATGCCGTTTTTTCATGGAACTGTTGTTCCTTTCGAGAGTCTTAAAATCAAGCTTTTACACTTTTTCAGCTCATCTATTCGGCAACTTTCTATTATTCTTTAACGAAAAAAAGAAATTTAGTTTTTGTAGTCGTTTTAGCCTTTTTAATTGTTGCAGGAATAGGGAGTTAATTTATTTGCCATAATAGCCGATAAAAGAGGAAAAGGATAACTAGAAAAGGGCAAATTAGGAGCAAACATGTCAGCAGAAGAACTGTTAGAGCAATTTTTAAACTATCTTTCAGTTGAAAAAGGTTTAAGACCTAAATCTTTGGAAGCCTATCGCAGAGATTTGCAAGATTGGCTTGATTTCGCCAAAGAACAGGGAAGAACCATCATTGATTCCACTGTTGAAGGTTTACTTCAGAGATTTTCTATTCATATGCATGATAAAGGCTTGTCTCCGCGTTCTATGGCCCGCAAATCCTCAGCTTTAAAGGGTTTCTATCGTTTCCTTCTTCGTGAAGGAATTACGGATTTCGACCCGACAGCTATTTTGGAGCGCCCAAAGATTGGACGTCCTCTTCCAAAAGTAATGACAATAGAAGAAATAGAGCGAATTTTGAAACAACCTGATGAAAAAACAATATTAGGATTAAGAGACAAAGCTATGCTGGAACTGCTTTATGCAACTGGTATACGTGAGTCTGAATTAATCAGTTTAAAGTTAGGCGATGTGAATACTGTTGCTGAATTTCTTAGCGTTGAGGGAAAAGGCGGACGTGAACGAGTTGTTCCTGTTGGAAACTTTGCATTATCTGCTATTGATGAGTATTTGCTGAAAAGTCGTCCGAAACTCTGCAAAGATATTACAGAAAGAACACTTTTCTTGAATCCCTATGGAAAGCCAATTTCCCGTATGGGAATATGGAAGGTTATTAAGAAATACTCTCTGATGGCTGGTATCAGTCATGATATTTCGCCCCACGTTTTCAGACATTCTTGTGCAACACACTTGCTTGAAGGCGGTGCCAGCATAATGGCTGTTCAGGAAATTCTAGGTCATGTTGATGTGTCTACAACACAGATTTATACACATCTGACAACAAAAGACTTGAAAAATATTCATAAAAAAACTCATCCGAGGGGAGAATGATAAAAATTAAAGCAATAGCCTTTTATAAGAAAAGACGCAGCGGTAATATTAACTGGTGCGTGCTTTGTGCTATTTTAGTGCTGTTGCTTTCTGTTTCTGTTGCTAGAGCTCAAGAGCCGATACTTATAACTCCTATGCAGGCTGAAGACTATTATGAATCATTGTCTATTGATTCCGAGGCTGTTTCTGAAGAAGAAGATTCTAGTGCGACAGAAGTTGAAGTTGTTGAAACAACAGATTCTGAATTATCTGCAAATTCTGTTGCTGTTGATGAGGATTCTACTGTTGTCGAAAAGATTCCTGAAACAGCGAATATTGCTGAAAAGTTAAAACCTCAGAAAATAGAAGAAGATATTCCTCTTATAGAAGATAATGAGGATGTGGAAGAATTCTTTGATGATGAAGATGAGGACGGGAACATTCTTACTGCTGATACAGTAGCTATACCGGATGCTTCAAACGTTGAAAAAGTTAATGTTAACAAAAAAGACGGGAAACCTGATATGCCTTCTTCTCAGGTTATTCGTTATGCAAAGCGTTTTTGGGATGAGGCTGAAGAAGAATATGACAAGCATAACATTGAAATTTCAGGTACGAAAACTTTTGATATGAAGAAATCAAAGGTTTCTGGTGATATAAGCCATTTTTCTACAGAGCATTATGATTGTTACCCTGGCTTTAAAATGAATCAGAGTCTACATCTTGAAATAGACGGTAATATTGATGAAAAATCTACTGTTCACGCTGTTTTAGATGATACCGAAGATGAAGACAGAAAATTTACTGTTACTATAGATTCGAATAAGTGGAAATTTGTTTTGGGTGATTTCCCGATTGCGTTAAAAGGCAGTAAGTTTGCTCTTTATGGTAAAGAAGTCAGAGGCGTTATGGCTCAGGGCTATTTTCATAACAAAGTCAGATCTACTTTCCTTTATACTCAGTCTAAGGGGCTTTCTCGCCGCGAACAGTTCAGAGGTGCTGGTCAGCAGCAGGAATACAGAATGCAGGTTTCCCCGATAGTTCAAGAATCTGAAAAAGTA
Source organism: uncultured bacterium (assembly GCA_900317935.1). GTDB lineage: Bacteria > Muiribacteriota > Ozemobacteria > Ozemobacterales > Ozemobacteraceae > RUG334. The sequence goes on along the minus strand of ONIU01000073.1, from coordinate 20,393 downwards.
TATATAGATGGTATTCAACTAGTAAGAGGAACCGACTATCAGATTGACTACGAAGAAGGTATTTTGAAGTTCAGCCAATCTGTTTTACCAATCGAAATGACGAGATGGATAGTTGTTGAATATGAATCTAATGATGAAGATATGGCGTTTACACGCAATCTTTTTGGAACCAGACATGAATATACCAGGAGCGAAGGGCGTTCTATTGGTGTAACCTGGTTAAGAGAATTTGATCATAGTTCTCCTAAGGCTGGCGCAGAAGTTGATAATGCTTCGGGCACTATAACTCCTATGAGACATGATGTTTATGAAGCCGATATTGATTGGAAACTTGGAAAAGGTTTTTCTGTAACTGGTGAATATGCTGTTTCTAAGTATGATCCTAATACAAAATCTGGTAATACAGATGAAGACAAAGAAATAACCGGGCATGCGGCAAGTTTTGGACTTAATGGAAAAACCAACAAGATTGAAGCTTCTGCTTCATATGATAAAGTTGATAGCAAATTTAAGACAATAGGCCGCGAAGATGGTGTTGTTGAACTGGGTGAACGCGGTCTTGTTGATGATATTATCAGTAGCAAAGCTAATTTTACATATAAATTTGATAATGTTTGGAGAGGTTTTGCTGATGGTGAAAAGTCTAAGACTAATATAGACAATGATCCGGCCAAATCAAAAATAGATTTTGTTAAATATAATGGCGGTTTTATTTGGGAAAGAAACAACGAAAATCGTTTTGAAGTTCGTAGTGGCCGACAGTCAGACAAAGAATTTTTGGATTTTGGCACTACAATTAACTCTGATATGACAAAAGATTCTTCTTCTGTTATTTATGACCGTCAGGTTGGTAAGGTTAAGACTCAAAGCAAGGCTGAACGTATAGCTTATAAAGACGATATAAACGTGGCTTCCGATTCAGAAGTAATTGAATTGAATTTTAATATGAGCAGTCAGCTTGATGATAAAATATCATGGACTGTGGGTGTTTCTCGTATAACTGTTGATGATGAAATTGTTTTAAAAGGTTTGCGTTCTGAAACAACTAATTATGAATTTACATTGAATTATGAGCCAACTTCAAAACTTACAGTAAAAGGTGAGTTCCAGTTTAGAAGAGCAGATGACTATTTTGATAATTCTCGTGAAGACAGTAAATTAGCTGATTCTCAAGTGGTTTATGAACCTAATGATGATTTTAAATCTACTTTTAAATACAAAGTGGAAAATACTTCTAAAATTACAAGAGACCCCTCTTTGGATCCTACTCAATACATTCTTCCTTCGAGTCTGCCTACTTCTGTATTAGAAGAAAATCAGGTCTTGAACAGATTTGAAAATCCTGTTGAAAAGACAACAATAAACAGCACAACAGATTATCGTTTATCTAAAAATCTTGCCGCTTATATTGATTGGCGTCGTCGTGATATAGACGATAAAAAGACTAGTCTGAATATTTCCAAAACAGATAGAAAGACTTATGAACTGCGTTATACACCGCTTGAAAGATTAAGTTTTACTACAGAATATGAAACTGGTTATAACGTAAATCATGACTCTGTTTCAGAAGTAAGAGACTGGCTCAAGTCTTTTCAGCTTCGTCACGAAATGACAAAGGGTTATATCTTAGAAGCTACCTACGAAGAAACAAATGAAGACGATACTTATGACAACAATAATGATGAATATAAGAAGAGTAAGATTTTAGATTTACAAAGACCAATAAACAATAAAGTCTCTTTGGAATTCGGACTTCAGCATAATGATATATTCTCGAAGAATCCAAGAGAAGAATTGGAAAAACGTTTAGCTGTCACTCTGACTCCTTCTTCAAAGAACCAAAGATATAAATTCTTTGCTAATCACAAGAATATTGATGCTGAAATAAGCGGTGAATACTACGAAGGCGGTGTTAATTTCTCTCAGTTTATAGGAACCGATACAATGATAGACGGAGAAGTTAAGAAAGTTCACTCTTCAAAAACTAATGCTGGTGATGCTTACGACGCTGTAGTAGCAAATGCTAAGGTTGTTATAACTTTCTAAGAGCATATTTAATGCTCTTAGAAAATAGTTTTGATTTGAAATCAGATTTTATAATAGTCTCTATACCAGTCAACAAATTTTCCTATACCGACTTCTAACGGAGTTGCTGGTGAAAAGCCAGTATCCTTCATTAAATCGCTTACATCCGCATAGGTTGCAACAACATCTCCGGCTTGCATTGGCATGAAGATTTTTTCTGCTTTCTTGCCGCATTTTTCTTCTATGGTTTCAATAAATTTAAGCAGTTCAACAGGCTGGTTGTTTCCAATGTTATAAATTTTATAAGGAGCTTTGCTTGTGCTGGGGTCAGGATTTGTAGTGTCAAATTCAGAATTGCTTTGAGGAATTAGGTCTGCAACTCTTACTACGCCTTCGACTATATCATCTACGAAAGTAAAATCTCTTTTCATATGACCATTGTTGAATACTTTTATTGGTCTGCCTTCTAATATGGCACTGGTAAACAAAAATGGAGCCATATCTGGTCTGCCCCAGGGACCGTAAACTGTGAAGAATCTGAGACCTGTTGTGGGTAATCCGAAAAGATGTGAATAGGTATGAGCCATAAGTTCATTTGATTTTTTTGTGGCTGCATAAAGTGAGACCGGATGGTCTACGTTGTCGTGAACAGAAAATGGCATAGAAGTATTCATTCCATACACAGAACTTGAAGATGCATAGACTAGATGAGCGGTTTTATGGTGACGGCAGGCTTCAAGTATGTTTAAAAAGCCGACTATATTTGAATTTATATAAGTATCAGGATTTTGCAGACTGTATCTCACACCGGCTTGGGCGCCTAGATTTATTACTCTGTCAAAGTTTGTTTCATCAAAAGCTTTGTTAACTTTTTCTTTGTCAGCCAAATCAGCTTTTATAAAAGTAAAGTTTGAATCTTTTTGAAGAATTGCCAGTCTGTCTTGTTTTAGTTTTGTATCATAATAATCGTTAATATTGTCAAAACCGACTATTTTGTATCCTTTTTTCAACAAAGCCTGACAAAGATGAAAACCTATAAAACCTGCTGCACCTGTTACTAATATATTCATATAAAATATTCCCTTTTTTATTTGCGCTATTATAGCATTATTTTATAAAAAATATGCTTTTGATTTTGGCTTAATGCCAATCATATTGAATTACACTTGCTTGAGTAGGTTTCTGAATATTACCTTTTTCAAAACTTATTTTGTAAAAACCAGATAACTTAATTGGTTTGCTGTTTTCATTGGTATTATATACCTCTATTAATCCATTTTTAACTATTACTTCACCTAAATCTTTTTCTTGATTATATAAAACTTTGAATAAACCTGATTGACCAATTATTTTTACGTTTGAAACCCGTATTTCCAAACGTGCTCTTCCTGATAACGATATTGCTGTTGATATTTCTCCATGTATTAAATTAAAGTTTGAATTGGTTGATTTTGCTATTGTTGACGGATACATTTTTATTAGGTTATCGAAGGGCATTTGTAATTTTGCCGTTGAGTCTTCGTTTGTTTTAAGCATTAATTCTCCGCTGATATCTGTGCCTTTTTCTTTTAACGGAAGCCATTCTTCAGCTGTTTTATATTCTACGTTGCCTTCGTATTCGATTGATTCTATTGTTTGTAGCTCTGTTTGTGCGTAAGATTTTGAATTATCAAAACAAATTGCTGTTATAGAAAATATAATAAATATTAAAAGACTAAAGTTTAGTTTGTTATTATGTTTAATCATGTTTATCTCCTTATTTGGATTATTGATTATAATAAAATAAGGATTTTATGACAATAAGTATTTGGAAATTCCACTAGGTAAAGGCAAACTATATTCTTTTATGTTCTTTTTGAATTAAAAAACCTAAAAATCAAAAATGCTAGTAATAATAATATTGCTAAAGTAAATTTTAATCCATTTCCATATAAAAACTCATTAAGTTTTGTTGGAGCTATATCTTTGGGTTCAAAAGAGTTTATAAATTTCATAGCCGGCTTTAAATCATCCTCAGCAACATCTTTATGGTAATAAAGCTGTATTTGGTATCTATGATTCATCGTATGAAGCGAATAGTATTTTACATTAAAGTTTTCATTGTAAAAATCAATAAAATAGCTTTTGAACTTCCCTATTGATTTAACGGAACAAGAATTGATTATGCATCTTTCAAATCTTTTGTTTACTTTTTTTTCTAGATATTCTTTACCGAGCCATGGAAATTCTTTTTCTATATTTTTTAGAATTTGATTTTTTTGATTTTTAATACTTCTTGTATAATAATCTTGAAACTTTTTTTTGAATTCTTCTACGTTATTAGGGTTGTAATCGTCAGGGGTTAATTCATTAAAATCAAGTGTTCTTAGTATTATATATATGTCTGAATCTGCTTTTTGTTTGGTTTCTGGGTCTATAAATTCTTTTGAGTTTTCCTGGGTAAATATTAAGAGACCGGAATCTTCTTTATGTTTCCACCCGTTATCGTTAACTTTATATAAATCAGTTTCAAAAGCTAAAAGAGTCGTATTTAACGTAAGTAATAAAAATATAGTTAATAAAAAAATTTTTTTCATTTAAGTCCTCTACATGATTATAAGAAAAACTTTAGATGAATTATTAATTGCACTAGTATATGTACAGAGATATAAAAATATTTGTAAAGAAGATATAGTTAAAAAGAATAAAACTGACGTATTGTTAAACGAATATAAATTACTATATTGTAATTATTTCAAATAATAACAAATCTATATCTTTTATTCTTTTTTTTAGCAATTTATCAGCAATAAGTTATTGAATCTATTAGCCTTCTCGTTTATAATTCTAAAAATAATTTGGTGTGATAGATGAAAAAACTGTTCTTTATTTCTATAGTTATAATATTAATATTGGCTGTGACTTTGGTCGGTTACGGTACATATCTTAATTATCGTGACGAGAAGCATATTTCACAGCAGTTAGAAAAAAGAAGTCTTCAGATTCCTGGTTATGTTGTGAAAAAACGTCAGCTACAGTTAGAATTTGAACAAGATGCTGTTCGTTTATATAGCGAAAACATGACTGATGCTGTTTCTTTGATAGACGGAAGAATTACTGAATTATTCATTAAAAAGAATTCTTTGGTAAAAAAGGGTGATAAACTTTTCAGAGTTGAAAACGAACAGATTCCTCTTCAGATTCAGCAAGCCAACAGCCAAATAAGAAGAATAAAAGCTTCTGTTGCACAGGCAGCAAACAATTTTCAGCGCCAGGAACGCTTGATGGCAAAGAATGCGACCTCAAAGGAAAGATTCGAAGAAGCAGAAGCGCAGTATAATGCATCGAAAGAAGAGTTGGTTGAAGCAGAAACCCAGCTAAAGCTTTATTCCTTACAGCAGGAAAAGCAAGACGTTAAATCGCCAATAGATGGCAGTGTTCTTTTGATTTATCAAAGAGAAGGCTCTTATGTTCAGCCAGGAACGCCACTAGCTCTTATCGGTGATTTTGAAAAGCTTTTATTTACTATGCCACTTGAAGAAGAAAGCACTCAGTATCTCTCTCCAGGTGAAATGGTTAGTCTGAAGTTTAATGAAGCCAATTTCCCAAAAGCTTATGACACTCAGTATTCTGCTGGGAACAAAGGCAAAGCTGAAGTTTTCAAAGCAAAGCTCATAGAAATTACGCCCAATATAGAAACTCCTGCAGAAATTCGCCGTGTAATCTGGGAAATAGATAATCGCTCTCATCTGCTAGAGCCTTTGACTTACAACAAAGTTACCATAAAAACAGATAAATCTTATGAAGGACTTTCTATTCCGCTTTCATGTTTAGCAGATTCTTCTTATGATTCTGCTTTTGTTTGGAATTCAGAAAAAAAAGCTATAGAAAGGCGCGATATTAAGACTGGTTCAGATGATGGAATTTACATCGAAGTCTTTTCAGGCCTCAAAGAAGGTGAAATCGTTGTTGAAGATGAATATAGCGATGTAAAAGATGGTGTTCATATTGAAGTAGTGACAAAAGAATGAGGAGATTTTAGAATGAAACTAGTCGGCGAATTGAAAAAACAGGTTGAAGAAACCAAGAACAAAGAAGAAGCCAAAGAAATCATCGAAAAAGCTGGTATGGAGCTTACCGATGAAGAACTAGACAACGTAACAGGCGGTTTTTTTCCTTATCTTGATTCCCACCGAACTATTAACATTCATGAAAATATTTGCAACTGCGATAATCCTGTCAAAGGAGATTGTGATGTGGGAAGTAATAATATATATTACTGTAAAAACTGTTGTGGCAGAATTTTTTGATAAATTGTTTACAAATTCAACGGAGCGTTGTAAAACCCAAGAATATGGAAGACAAACTTTATGATATAATCCCTTTCGGAGGTAGTGAATTATGATGTATCCATATATGACATTAGATGATGAAACAGAAATTACTCATTCTGAAATGAAAAAAGATGGTTCGGTAAAAGTTTACATAGAAACCCCTGACGAAAAAGATGGATTTCATAATGCTACTTGCTGGCTTCCAGAAAATAGATGGGAAAAAATATTTGGCTATACAGATAAAGAAATACAGAAAATAAAAAAAATTGTAGATTCTAATGCAGATTTAATTATTGAATTTTCACAAAAAGGCGGTTTTTTGAATGCCGCAAATATTTAAATTCGGACCTTATCGAGTGTTTTTCTGGTCAAATGAAAACGAACCATTAGAACCTATTCACGTTCATATTTCAATAGGAAAATCTAATAAAAACTCCACAAAAATATGGATAACCAAAACAAGCAAATGTATATTGGCTAACAACAACTCAAATATACCTGAAAAAGTATTAAAGCTTATTATTAGAATGCTTGAAAATAATATTGATTTAATTAAGCAAAAATGGTTAGAACATTTTGACGAAATTACTTATTTTTGCTGATTCCTTAATTATATAGATCTATCATTTCTACATAATAAATTATTGAATAAATCACATATCTCACTTATAATAACTATGTACGATTACAAAACTGGAGAGCTAAAAAGTGAAACTAGTAGGCGAATTAAAGAAGCAGGTTGAAGAAACCAACAGCAAAGAAGAAGCAAAAGAAATCAACGAAAAGGCTGGTATGGAACTTACCGATGAAGAATTAGATAGCGTAGCCGGCGGATTAGATTTTTATGGAGAATGTTCACAAGGTGGTAACCACAATTGGACAACTAAATTTGATTCTGAAGCACGTAAATTAGTAAGGTATTGCACCAAATGCGAGGAATCACTAGAATTTTGTATTACTAGTATTTAAACTCTGTTTCTCAGTAGTTTGCAATGACAGTTAAATAAATGGAACAGACAAACAACGATATTATTTCAAAATACACAAAGAACAAAAACGAAATATTCAGCACAGAAGCGCTAAACAAGATGCGCTCACCTGAAAAGCTTGATACTGTTCTTCCTATAACCGATTCTATAAGCTGGATGGGGTTAATATCCATCGGAGTTCTTGTTTTTTCTATTATTCTCTGGTCTGTTTACGGCTCTTTTACTGTAAAAGTCGATGGAATGGGGCTTATCATTGATTCTAAAGGCATTGTGAACATAACTTCTGCTTATGGCGGAAAACTCGATAAGTTATATATTTACCCTGGTAAGAGCATTAAAGCTGATGAACCTATAGCACATATATTTCAGGCACAGGAAATTGCAGCTACTCGTATGGCAAAATACGGCACAGAACTTTCTATGAATGACCGTGATGTGTTGAACAGAGTTCATGAATACGATATGCGCCGCCATCAGGAAAATGCTGCAGAGTATATTTATTCTGACTATGATGGTATTGTGAATGAAGTTTTGGTGGATGAAGGAAGCAATTTGAGCGGGGGAATGCCGATCTGTTCAATTAGCCTTACTGGAACAACAAAAGATTTAAAGGGTGTTCTTTATGTTTCTGTGGAAAAAGGCAAGCGAATCAAGCCTGGTATGACGGTACAGCTAGCGCCAAACGGTGTTGATACCTCTCAATCCGGCAGTCTTTTGGGAACTGTTCGTGCTGTAAGCGAATATCCAGTATCTTCTCAATCTATTCAGAAACGACTTGGAATCGACTCTTTGGCACAATGGGTTATTACATCTCAACAAACAGCTTTAATGGAAGTTTCTTTTGATTTGGTAAAAGACCCTGTTTCAAAATCTGGTTATTTGTGGACATCTTCAGTCGGAGATCACCCTGTCGTTACGGCAGGAAGCTACTGCACCGGTTCAATTATTATAGAACGCCGTCCACCAATAGAAAAAGTTTTTTATAAGTTAAGCCAATGGTTAAGAACTCGGTGAGCATAAATGGGGTTATTCAAGAATCTTAAAACTTTTTTTTATGCGAAGATTGGTTCACGAGTAAAAGTTCCTACAATTCTTCAAATGGAAGCAACAGAATGTGGTGCTGCCTGCTTAGGTATGATACTCGCCCATTATGGATTATGGGTTCCATTAGAAAAGCTTAGACAAGAATGTGGTGTAAATCGTGATGGAAGCAAGGCTAGCTGTGTTATACGTGCTGCCAGGAACAGACATTGCAAAGCAAGCGGTTTCAGATGGAATGCTTACAATCTCTTAGAACAAATTTCCGAAAAGCCTTTCCCTCTTATTATACACTGGGAATTTAACCATTTTGTAGTTTTAGAAGGCATAAAAAATGGAGTTGCTTATCTTAACGACCCTGGTATGGGTCGTAGAACAGTAGAATGGGATAGATTTGTTACATCTTACACTGGAATAGCTTTGCAAATTAGACCAGATGTTGGTTTTGTTAGAGAAGGCGCCAGATATAATGTTTTTAAAGAAATAGCAAAAAAACTGTTTCTTGATAAATGGGCATTGTTATTTGTAATTCTATTGGGATTTTTCGCTATTGTTCCAGGGCTAGCATCGCCAATATTCAACCAGATTTTCATGGATGAAATAATAACAGGAAAACATCCTGAATGGGTTTTCAGTTTCTTTTTGGCGATGACCCTATCTTTCTTATTGACCGCTGCCATTTCGTTTCTTAGATCTATAATACTTACCAGATGGCAAAGAAAATTGACCCTCTCTGATTCTTCAAGTTATTTTTGGCATATGCTTCGTTTGCCAATGCAGTTTTTCCATCAGCGATATGCGGCTGAAGTTGCCGGGCGTGTTGCTTACAATGAGTCAATAGCACAAGTTTTGTCTGATTCTGCCGCAACCGCAGTATTAGATCTGATGGTTGCTATTTTTTATTTGCTTTTGCTTTTACAATACAATGTAACTCTTACTCTGATTGGCATATCCTTTAGTGCTATAGGTTTTATCGTTCTTTTTGCTATGAGAAGACACTTAACAGATTTAAGTATGCGTATTCAGCAAGATGCAGGAAAAGCTTACGGCGTTAGTATGAACGGCCTTAGAATGATTGAAACTATAAAGGCTAATGGCGACGAATCAGATTTTTTTACAAAGTGGGCTGGTTACCAGACCAAGGTTCTTGCTGCATCTCAGGAAACCACCCTCTGGTCGATGTCTATGTCTCTCATTCCTTCTTTGCTTGGTGGTATAAACGGTGCTCTAATAATGACTTTCGGTGGGTTTTCCATAATGGATGGGGCAATGACCGCAGGTATGTTTATGGCTTTCCAAAATCTTATGAACAGCTTTCAGGCTCCAGTCAACAAGATTATGGGATTGTCTTCAGTTTTGCAGACTACTGAAATGCAGATGCAGAGACTTAACGATGTTAAAAACTATAAAATTGATTCGTTAAACTTTCCTGAAAATGAGAATGAAAAATCTTTTACAAAAGACAGATTGTCAGGTGAATTGACAATTAGTGATTTGAACTTTGGCTATAGCCCTCTTGAAGCTCCTCTGTTGCAGAATTTCAATCTTAATATAGGTTCTGGTGAATGGGTTGCTGTCGTTGGCTCGTCTGGAAGCGGCAAGAGTACCTTAGCAAAAATCGTTACTGGACTTTATGAAGAATGGTCTGGCAAAATTTTATTTGATGGTGTGGAACGAAAAAATCTGCCTAGAGCCGTTATTTTAAACTCATTGGCGGCTGTTGACCAGGATATTTTTCTTATTACTGGAACTATAGCTGAAAATATTGCTCTTTTTGATAAGTCTGTTAGAAAAAGCGATATTATTCAAGCAGCAAAAGACGCCTGTATTCACGAGGATATTATAAAACTGGAAGGCGGTTATGAAGCTATGGTTTCTGAAGGTGGGCTGAATTTTAGTGGCGGCCAGAGGCAGAGGTTGGAAATCGCTCGTGCTTTGGCAATAAATCCGTCTTTTTTGATTTTGGATGAAGCTACTAGTGCGCTAGACCCAATTACAGAAATTAAAGTTCTTGAAAATATAAGACATAGAGGTTGCTCTTGCCTGATTATTGCTCATAGACTTTCTACTATCAGAGATTGTGATGAAATTATAGTTTTAAGTTATGGTAAAATTGTTGAACGTGGCACTCATCGTGATATGGTCAAGCATGACGGACCATACAGAAAGCTAATTGAAGAAAGAGAGCAGGATAAATAATAATGGAACTTATTGCGGGACAGCGTTATTCATTAGATGATTCTGCTAGTTTTATTAAGGTAGTAGCAGGCAAAGTTGAAGTTTATGCCGTTACTGCCAATAAAGCTTCTTTTAGGCAGTCTTTTCTGATTAATTTAGAAGCTGGTCAGGCTGCTTTTCCCGCAAATGATAATAAAAGAATAAAAGTAATTGTTTATGCTGTAGAAAATTCTGAAGTAGAAGAAATAAAATTTGACAGCCAGTCAGTAGAAGATCTGAAAAATCAGATGAAACTTTGGTTAAAGAATTTAACTAATGTTCCTTGGTTAAGTACCTTGGCTGATCATGGCGATGACGTGCTTTTAAGCTGGCGTAAAGGTAATCTTTTTGAAAAGTGTAATACCCTTGAAGATTTGATAAACAGCTTTGCAGACAATGAACAGATTTTTGCAATGCTTTTGGGAGTTCACTTCAAGTCTGAAGATAAGCGTCTAAGCAGAAGAATTCAAGCCAAGGAATTTAATAAAAAGCAAATTCTTGAAAATTCTATTAGTAATCTGCTTGGCGAAGAATCTATTGTTGTTGAAAAGACAGGCGAAAAGAGAAACTCTAAGACCGAAGAAAGTATTTTTATCGTTCGTTCTGTTGCAAAAGCTTTTAATATGCCTGTTGACAATATTACAATATCCGAAAATATGGTCAAAAAGCTTGATGCAATAGGTGTTTTGAAACGTCTCATTCAGAAAGGCAATATGCAGACCCGTTTTATTACTCTTCCTTCTGAATGGTATAAAAAAGATATTGGCGTAATGATTGGATATTACGGAGAAAACAAAGAACTTGCCGCTTTTATTCCAGAATCACCAAGTTCATATAAGATGGTTACTTTTCAGCAGCCAAAAGGTGTTAGAATTACAAGAAAAATAGCCAAAAACATTGGTATAGATGCTTTTGCTTGTTACGCAGGTTTTCAATCAAAAAAACTGAACATATTCGATCTTTTGAAATTTATGTTTTTGCAATGCTGGAAAGCAGACTATTACACTGTTTTATTCGTTAGTGTCTTTGCTGGTCTTATTCCGCTTGTAACACCTGTTATTACAGAAACAATATTTCAGGATATTATTCCTATATTAGACAGGCAAGGCTTGACAACTGTAACTCAAGTTATGATGGTAACGGCTTTTACTGTCAGCGCTCTTTCATTTGTACGATCTATTGCTGTAGTTCGTATTTCTACAAAAGTTCAAATCACTTCAGAAGCTGCTCTTTGGGGAAGATTAATGTCTCTGCCGGCTAAGTTTTTCAGACGTTTTACTGTTGGTGAACTTGCTAGTCGTATGAATGGATTTACCATGGTTAAAGAATTGGTTTCTGGTGATTTTATCGGAACTTTATTCAGCTTTGTTTTTTCTTTTTGGAGCATTTTTTTGATGTGCTATTACAGCTTTACGCTTACATTTGCTGCTATTGCAGTCTGGCTGGTTTATTTCCTGATAATATCTATCATTTATTACCAGACTTTGAATATTCAGCGAAAACTGGTAGCTAGCAGCAATAAAACATCTGGGAATGTTCAACAAATTTTTGCTGGGCTAGCTAAATTCAGAGTTCAAGGTGCTGAAGAACAGGCATATCAACTTTGGAGCAGAGATTTCGGAGAACAGTGGAAATGGAATTATAAATTGAGATGGATGAATAACTATACTGCTATTATAACTACCATTCAGCCTTTCATTCTTACTATGATTCTTTACTATATAGCTATTCTTGGTATGAAAGGAGCTGACGGACAAACTACTTCTGGCATTGGTTATCCTCAATTTATAGCTTTTAGTGCTGCTTTTACTGCTTTCAATGCTTCTTTTGGAACAGCTATTGGTTTTATAACCGAGCTATTCAGAGTTCAGCCTCAAATAGAAAATTTGAAGCCTATTTTAGATGAAATTCCAGAAAATACTGGTGATAAAGCAGATGCAACTGTTCTGTCTGGGAACATTGAAGTCAGTCATCTTTCTTTTGCTTATGAAGAAGGAAAAGATGTTTTACACGATATCAGTTTTAAAATAATGCCAGGTGAAAATATTGCTATTGTTGGTAAATCAGGTTGCGGAAAAAGCACTTTGGTAAGACTGCTTCTTGGTTTTGAACAGCCAAAACAGGGTGCAATCTATTATGATGGGCAGGATTTATCAGATGTTTCCCTTCCGTCGGTGCGTTCTCAGATGGGAGTTGTTCTGCAAAACGGTCAGCTTATGACTGGTGATATTTTTACGAATATTGTCGGAACAAGACTTCTGTCACAGAAGGAAGCATGGGAAGCCGCAGAATCAGCAGGTATAGCAGAAGACATAGCCAAGATGCCTATGGGAATGCAGACAGTCATCAGCGAAGGCAGTTCTAATATTTCTGGCGGTCAAAGACAAAGAATTTTGATTGCTCGTGCTTTGGTAAATAAGCCTTCAATTCTTATTTTTGATGAAGCTACTAGTGCGTTAGATAATCGCTCTCAGAGCATTGTTACTCAAAGTCTTGAAAAGCTTAACGCAACAAGAATAATTGTTGCTCATAGACTTTCTACTATACGCAACTGCGATAGAATCATCGTTATGGATTCTGGACGTATAGTCGAAGTTGGCTCTTTCGATGAACTTGTCGCTCAAGGCGGAATTTTCTCTGAACTTGTTAAGAGACAGGTTGTTTAAAGTGAAAAGTGAGCGGTAGCTCACTACTATGCTTATAAATAAAATCTATTTTAACAATGAATTATTTGACATATTGATGGAATAGAAGTAAAAACTTAAGCTATTAATAGAAAGTAAAACAAATCAATATGGCTAATGATTCACAGAAACAAACGGATAGCAGTCAAAAAGTTATCGACCGTACAGAGGCTCTAGGGCATGCTTCCATAAAGAGATTGCTGTTTGAATATGGCGGCCCGGCTATTGTTGCTATGACTGCTTCTTCTTTGTACAACATGGTTGACAGTATATTTATTGGGCAGGGGGTTGGTCCATTGGCTATTTCTGGGCTTGCTTTGACTTTCCCAGTAATGAATCTTAGTGCGGCTTTCGGAGCAATGGTTGGTGTTGGTGCTTCAACACTGCTTTCTGTTAAACTTGGCGAGGGAGACAAACTTACTGCTAAACGTGTTCTAGGGAATGTAATAAATCTGAATGTTATTCTAGGCCTGATTTTTATGGCTGTAATGCTTTATTATTTAGACCCTATTCTGTATTTTTTCGGAGCTAGCGGTAATACTATTGGTTATGCGAGAGAATATCTGCAGATTATTCTTTATGGTAACGTAATTACTCATACTTATTTGGGGTTGAATGCCACTTTGAGGTCTGCCGGCCATCCTCATAAAGCGATGGTTTTAACTATAGTAACAGTTTTGCTTAATAGTATTTTAGACCCTATTTTTATTTATCCATTAAAAATGGGAATTGCTGGTGCTGCATGGGCAACAGTTATAGCTCAGTCTGTGCCGCTGATTTCTTTAATAGTGCATTTTTGTAATAAAAGAGAACTTATTCATTTCAGTAAAGATATTTTTATTCCGCGTTGGAACATTATAAGAGATACAATTGCTATCGGGCTTTCTCCTCTTTGTATGCAGGCGGCGGCTTGTTGTGTCGTTATAATTATAAACAAAAGTCTCAATCATTATGGTGGTGCAGACGGAGATTTAGCTATTGGTGCTTATGGAATTATTACTAAGCTGGCTATGTTTTGTGTGATGATGATTATGGGTTTAAATCAGGGAATGCAACCTATAGTTGGATATAATTACGGCGCGGCAAAGTATAATAGAGTTAAGCATGCTTTTAAATATACAGTCTGGGTAGCAACATTATTTTCTACAATATTCTTTGTTATCGCAGAACTTTTTCCAGAATTGGCTGTTAGAGCTTTTACCAAAGAACCAAGACTTATCGGGCTGTCGGTTTATGGGTTAAGGGTTTCTTCTGCTTTTTTCCCAATTCTTGGTTTTCAGATTGTTACTACAGCGTTGTTTCAAAGCATAGGGCTGGCAAAAACTTCTATTTTTCTATCATTAACACGACAGTTTCTTTTCTTGATTCCATTTTTACTAATACTTCCAAAATATTGGGGAATAACGGGCGTCTGGTTTAGTCTCCCTGCTTCAGATATAACTACTTCGATTTTGTCTACGATTATGCTTTTGCGCTTGTTTAAGCGATTGAAAAAGAGTGGAGAATCAGTTACTATAGCTAGCGCTTAAAGGAAAATTCCATTATGACAGAAACAAGAATACTTTGGCTTACAGAAAATTATCCGCCACGCAGAGGCGGAATGGCCCAGGCCTGTGATAGAATAGTAACAAATCTCAGAAAAAATAATGTTTATACTGATGTAGCTTTTTTCAATGCATCGGCTGGTAATTTTAAAGTAGTTTCGCAGATGAATGGAAAGCTTATTGCTGTTCCTGTTTCTGATAGTCCTGCTCATAATCTTAATATTTTATATAATTATATTACCGACCCAGAAAATAAATTAAAATATACTCATATTGCAGCTTTTGGTGGAACAGCTCCTATTCTTGCTTTGCCAGTCTATAAAAGCTGGCTGGGAACGAAGGCTGTTACTCTTTTACGCGGCAATGACTTTGATATAGGCATTTTCCAGCCAAATAAAAGACAGGTTTTATTTGATGCTTTTAAAGTTTCTGATGCGGTATGTGTTTTAAGTGAAGAAGTAAAAACAAAAGTTAGTTCGATGTTTCCTGATTTAAATATAGTTCATATTTCAAATGGAATTGACTTAGACGATTGGGTGCAAGACCCTTATGACTTAGAAGAAGCTTTGAATTTTAGACATAATAATGGAATTTCAGATGATACAATTCTTGTGGGGATATTTGGCCAATTAAAAGAAAAAAAAGGTATTGTGTTTTTCCTTGAAAATCTTTTACGAACAGGTTTACAGGAAAAGATTACTTTTCTAATGGTGGGTGATGTGGAAGAGCAGGTTCAAACCTGGATAACAGAACATTCAACAGAAGAAACAGGATTAAAGATTTTGCAATTTCCTTTTATGGATCGCTTCGAGCTTTTAAGCAAATATCCAGCTTGTGATTTTATTGCTTTGCCTTCGCATTATGATGGAATGCCAAATGTTTTATTAGAGGCCGGTGCTTTGGGTATACCCGTTATAGCGGCTAGAACAGGCGGAATTTTTGAAGTTTTACCCAAAGAACAAAGTTCTTTAACCTTTCATCCTGGAAATGCGGATCAATGTCGTCAGGCTTTTAATAAAGCTGCTGCACTTAGTCTCTCTGAAAGAAAAAATATTGGTAAAGCGTTGAAAGACTATATTAAAGAAAATTTTAATATAAAGAAAGAATCCGAGGCCTATTTAAAGTTATTTAACGATAGTTTCTAATGTCATTATAAGGTTTTAGAAAAAATATTGCTTTTTAAAGGGTACTGTGATATTATTTTTTTCATCAAGCCGGAATGGCGGAATTGGCAGACGCACGGGACTCAAAATCCCGCGCCCCTTAAAGGCGTGTCGGTTCGACCCCGACTTCCGGCACTTAAAAGCCTCTGAGTATTCTCAGAGGCTTTTTCTTTGAGTTCAGACAAGCAAGAATTAAGACAAATCAATGAATTCTCGTTGATTTGTTTTATTCGCTATTTTATACTATATAAGTTCTAGTTCATATCGGGAAATAACCTAAAGAAAGTTTTTATGAAAAAGTTTTTTATAACAATATTTATAGTTTTACAGTGTTTTTTGTTTAATGGTTATTTATTTGCTGGAAAATATTATAATTCATATGACAGTATTGGGAATAGAAGAGAAAGAAAAGAAAGTTTTTTAGAAAAAGATGGGGTTCTTGAATGCATAGTTTTTTTAGGGTTTCCATCAATCATTGGTTTTGTATTTTTAATATTTTATCTTAGAAAGAAAAAAATAAAAGATTATTGCGAAAAGAATTATTTTATTTATGAAGACTATCCTATTTCTTTAACAGGACCTTCAGAATCTTTTGATATATTAACATTTGGTGATTCTAGTCACTTTTCAAATGGAATGTATAAACAAAAAGGCGATATAGAAATTAATATAGTTGAGTATACTACCTATAAAGGGCTTTCTAAAACAGGAAGAAGAAAATCTAGTTATAATTATACATTATGTCAACTATATAAAAAAAATGTTCAATTCCCTGCTTTTTCTATTAGGGAGGAAAATGCGATTTTTGATTTTCTTGGTTCTATGATTGGTGGACAAGATATAGATTTTATAGAAGATAAAAGGTTTTCAGATACTTTTGTATTACAAGGAGATTGCGAATCCGAGATTAGACAGTTCTTTGGTAATAAAGTTAGAAACTCTTTTACTAAATATCACAAACGAGGATATTATTACGAAGGTAAAGGGAGCGGTTTTTTATTATATGTTAAAGGTCATGTTGGAATTAATAAAAAAGTTGAAATGTTAAATACTGCTTTAAGAATTTTTAATGATATTTCTTCAACAGGTTTTGTTTCCAGTAATTTACCAAAAGAGGAATATAGAAATCCCAAGTATTATTAGAGATTAGAACAAAGAGCGAAAGAGATATTGAGATTTGTTTAGGTAAAAAACATTATTGCGAGCCGTCATAGAATGCGTAATAAAAGGTTTTCAGAGGAATTGTATTCTAATGGCAAATTTTTTAATGCAATTTCAAACCGTGGTATTGTTATATTCATTTTTTCAGCAGTTTGTTTCAATGAAATATACCCTCTTTTATCATATTAGCTAAGAGTTCTAGCTTACCCTCTTTTTTACCTTCTTCTAATGCTTCTCTTTTTGAGCATAGTAGCAGTCCATTCAAAGCCTTTGGTTTTATCTTCATGAATAAAAGCATCAGAAAGCTTTAAAACTTTCTTGTCTGCAACTTTTCTGTCTTCCCCATTATATGGAGTCGGAATCTTTATTAGCTTTGAACCAAAAATACTGTCTTTGCATTTTTCTATATATGACTGATAAAGATGAGAGAAATATATCAAACCTCTCAAAGGCATATTGGGATTATAAGTGCTCTGATGTTCAAATAAAGCCATATTTTCGTCTATAAGAAATGAAACATCATTTTTAACAGAAATATAAATAGCGTCTTCAAGAGTAGTATATACTAAATCATCAAGATTTGTGTAATTTGTATCCGCTAAAGCGTTGTACAAATCTAGAATATTCTGTTTGTACTCCTCTGAACCAAACAGAATCGCAAAAATAGAACTTTTATATTCTCTGTTTACTTTCAAATCTTCCATGGGCTTCACCTAGCTATAATTATACAGGTTTTAATACTATTAGTAAACAATCAGAAAAACTACTGAAACTATCTACAACAATAACATAAAAAACAGAATTGCCACATTACCACGCATACTTCGTATGCTCGTAATGACGTATGACTTGCGGTTTCACAATGACGGTAATGATAGAGACTAATGGTTTACTCTAGTTCGGTCATTCTTCCGACTTGCTTCGCAAGACACCTCAGCGACTCGCTGACCTCCTGTCGCTTGCTTGCACGCCGCCATCCTTGGTGGTAGCCCTCTAGTGGAGGCTTTAGGACAATCAACCCAACCACAAACAAGACCAATAAAACCTATTACGAGTGGTTTTTATTGTAATTAGTTTTTGTTGTTTTTTTGTTTAATCACTTATAAAAGCTATTATTTATTAGTAATTTATTAAGCCTATTCTAAACAATAACTACAATGACTACCAACTACAACAAAAACGTATAAAAAAATAGGTTAAGCAGAAAGCTTAACCTATTTTTTTAAAGCCCCCTCAGTCACCGCAAAGCTTTGCTTTGCAGCCCCTTCCGTCTTGCTATCGCAAGCCACCTCCCCCAAAGCTAATGTTTTTGGGGAGGATTTTCATTGTCATAGAAAAGATGCTCCCCCAGAGTTTCAAAACTGCTGGGGGAGCTGGATTTTGCAAAGCAAAAGACTGAAGGGGTCTTTACTTCAGATACTTTTCTTTCAGGTATTTATCCATACCTGCGGCGGCTCGGCGGCCGTCACCCTTGGCAAGAATTGCTGGTTCGCCACCGCGAACGATGTCGCCGCCAGCGAAGATTTCTTCCATAGAAGCCTGATTTGATTCAGGATTAACTTTGATTGTGCATTACAGCGTTTGGAGTTAAAAAGATTTTGGACGTTGTTTTTTATTACGCCATTTATCTCGCCATTTGTTGGCGTAATAAATGGCGTAATAAAATTTAAAACAAAAAAACAATCACAACAAGAGCCGCAAGGCTCTAAACATCCACACCAATCATAACCCAAAGATAACAATAACTACCAACTACAATAAAAACCTTTCTTCTTACTTTTTATCTTTTCGAATACCGTTAATTTCTTTAATGGAATCAAGAAATGCTTTTTCTACATCGCTTAAAGTTTTCTGCTGGTATTTCTTATATTCAAGAGTTGCCTTTTCAATTGCTTTGTCATGTGAAATAGAGCCATTATCCTTCAAAAGTTCTTCCCCACTCATTGTAAGAATTCTATCTAAGTGGTTTGCCCAATCCTTCATTGTCATTGGCTGATGACGTTCTGCCTGTCTTTCTGCAAAGTCAAGATAACCTGAAACTATCTGTCCCATTGCGCGAAGTTCTTTATCATCAAGATAATTTTTAGCCACTAATGCATCTTTTAAGTGAGGTCTATTCCCTTCAAAGGTTTTAAGCCCCATAAATTCTTTTTCTGCATCTGAGCGATAATAAACAACTTCTGCTGCAGTCTGCCCATGAACAGCAAAATGTATTTTGTTTTGAACTTTTTTAAAAAACTCAATAGATGTATCTGAACGAGGATTGTAGTCTATGCTGGTTGCATAAATATCTAATATCTGTCTATAAAATACCTTTTCTGAAGAACGAATGTCTCGAATTCTGGAAAGAAGTTCAGACCAGTAACCACCACCGCCAAGCTGTTTTAAACGGTTATCATCTAGTGTAAACCCTTTGCGGATATATTCGTTGAGACGTTTTGTAGCCCATTGCCTGAATTGTGTTCCACGTAAAGATTTAACTCTATAACCAACAGAAATAATTACATCAAGATTGTAGTAATTATGAGCTTTTTGTTGAAATTCGGAATTTCCGAATTTCTTCACTACTACAGCTTCTTCTAGTTCACCCTCTTCAAAAATATGCTTTATGTGCTCATTTATAGTAGATTTTGCTTTTTCAAACATTTGTGCCATCTGTTCTTGGGTGAGCCAGACAGTTTCATCTTCGAAAATAACTTCTACATTTATGTCTTCTGAATCTGTTTTAAAAATTGCTATTTCTTTTACCATGGGCTTATCTCCAAGATTAGTATATCACATAACGAAAAACCACAAAAACTAACTACAATAAAAAAGCTAAAAGTGATTGAGTAGATCTTAAATACACGCGCCCTAAATTGCTCGGAGGGCAATACCTTAATAACCTAGGGCGACTTTAGTCGCCCTAGGATTAGATCTCGTCCATCTCGATCCTCCCCCAATTTTTTCAAAAAAATTGGGGGAGGTGGCTTGCGATAGCAAGACGGAAGGGGCTGATTGCTGAAAGCAATCAGTGGAAGTGGCGCTACTTTTTTACCAAGGGCAAGGGCATTGCCAATACCCTTGGGATTTATAGTATCGTCCTACCGGACGAGGATTTAGAGAGGGGACTAGTCCTAGGGTGTCTTCGACACCCTAGGTTATTAATGTAATGTCCTGCCGGACATATACTAGAACACGCTAGAAACAACAACTACAATAAAAACAAAAAGAGCGGTTAGACTAATGCTAACCGCTTTTTTAAGACCCCTTTCGTCTT
>ONIU01000092.1 GCA_900317935.1 uncultured bacterium | reverse complement strand
CGTTTTAGACAGACAGATAAGAGAAGAACGCTCTAAAGGCCTTCTTGCCGACCAGAAAAAGTTGGAAAAACTTCAGAAAGACTTACAAAAAGCTATTGACGAATCTTACGCTCTCGTTATTCCAAACGAATTCACAAATAGACTGCAGAGAGAAGGTGCAGTTGGCTTAAATGCTTTTACTTCAGCAGACCAGACTGCCTATATCATGAGCATGCCTTCAAATAAACTTGAACTCTGGATAGCTATGGAAGCAGAACGCTTCTTACATCCAGTATTAAGAGAAATGTACAAAGAACGCATGGTTATTCAGGAAGAACGCAGAATGAGAACAGAAAATACTCCTTCTGGCAGATTACACGAAGAATTTTTAGCTGCTGCTTATAAGGCTCACCCCTATGGCACTCCAATTGTTGGTCATATGTCAGATATCATCAACTACAACAGAGCTGAAGCTAAGAAATTTTTTGAAAAATACTATTCTCCAAGTAATTTAACTATAGCTTTGGTTGGCGATGTAGACCCACAAGAAGGTCTAGCACTTGTAAAAAAATACTGGGACCGTATTCCTAAACGTGAAAAACCAACCAGATTGACAACTGTAGAACCAGAACAAACTGCTGAACGTAGAGTTTCTATAGCAGAAAAAACACAACCAAGTATGATGATTGGTTGGCATGTTCCTGAAGATATTCATCCTGATATGAGAGCTATTGAAGCAATGATGAGTATTCTTGGTCAGGGAAGAACTTCCAGACTTTATAAACGAATGGTTTTAAAAGACCAGATTGCAGTTTCTGCTGGGGCTTTTGCTGGTTATCCCGGTGGTAAATATCCAACTTTAGCAGTAATTTATTCTTATCCTGCACAGGGCAAAACCAATGCTGAATGCGAAAAGACAATCGACGAAGAAATCGAAAAACTTCAAACTACTTTGGTTTCCAAAGAAGAACTAGATAAAGTTAAATCCAGAGCCAGCATTGGTTTTATCAGAGATTTAAGAGACAATCTTGAATTCGCTATGAAACTAGCCAGATATCAGCAACTATACGGTAACTGGAGAGAACTATTCAAAGAAGTTAATAAAATCAATTCTGTAACTCCAGAAGACATTCAGAGAGTTGCCAAGAAATATTTCAAGAAAACCAATAGAACGGTTGCAACTATAGAAACAATTAAAGAAACTGAAACTAAGGAGGCTTCAAAATGAGAAATTATTTAAATAAATTGTTTATCAGCTCTTTGATAGCTTTCTCAATATTTAATACTGCTTCTGTAAAAGCAGAAGAACCTGTTGAATTTAGTTTTGATTCAATAAAATTTCCACCCCTTCATGATGTTGCTATTCCTGATGTAAATAAAGTAACTTTAAACAACGGAATGCGCATATATCTGCTAGAAAATTAACATAGGTTCTTATCTTGAACCCAAGAATCAGATTGGTCTTAGTGATATCGTTGGAGACATGATGAGAGAAGGCGGAACTGAAAAATGGTCTCCAGATGAATTAGACGAAATGCTAGAAGGTTTGGGCGCTTCAGTAGAAACTTCTGGCGATGTTACTCTACATAGCTTAAGCTTAAATATGCTTAGCAACCAGAAAGATTTGGCAGTTGAACTTATGGATCAGATTCTTCGTCATCCGCGCTTTGACGAAGGGCGTTTTGAACAGGCTATGATTAGTTATAAATCTGGAATTTCCAGAAGAAACGATAATCCTTCTTCTGTAGCCAGCAGAGAATTCAGGAAAATGATTTACGGCAAAGACTCTGTTTTCGCTGCTCAGACTGAATATTCCGACTTAGCCAATATAAAAAGAGAAGATTTGATTAAATTCCACAAAAGATACTACAAACCAGAATTTGTAATGATGTCTGTTTGTGGTGATTTTAAGATGGAAGAAATGGTCTCTTTGCTTAAAAAACATTTTGAAAAATGGGAAAAAGGCAACGAAACTCTTCCACCAATTCCAGAAGTTAAATATGATTTTGACCAGCGCGTCGGCTATATTGAGTTTAAAAACGCTAAGCAGGCCAATATATTCTTAGGTCATATCGGCGGTTTATCTTACGATAAAGATGTTCCACAAAGAATTGTCATGAATAATATTCTTGGAGCTGGAGGCTTTAGCAGCAGATATTTCAACATTATACGTTCTAAAGCCGGCCTCTGCTACAATGTTTATGGTGTTTACGATTCAAACTTCACTTATCCTGGAATGTTCATCAATATGACTGGCACCAATTGCAGTTCTGCAATTAAAGCTACCAAAATGATTAAAGATGTTATCAAAAAATTCCAGACTGAAGGCGTAAGCGAAGAAGAATTGAACAGCGGCAAACAGCCATATTTGAATAAATTTGTATTCAATTTTGACAGCAAGGAAAAAATCGTTAATAGAATGCTTACTTACGATCTGTTCGGACTTCCCTATGATTTCCTGCAGAAACAGAAAGAAGCTGTTGAAAATACTACTGCTGAAGACGTTAAAGCTGTTGCAAATAAGTATTTGAAGCCAGACAAAATGAGAATCATCATTTGCGGCGATAAAGAACTCTTTGATGAACCACTCGAAAGCTTGGATAACGGTAAGATAGAACAAATCGATATAACTATTCCTGAAGCGAAATAAGAGAGCAGAGATGAGAGAGTTTGTTTTTTAAAGATCTTCCTCCACGCAAGTGGGGGAAGTGACGCTGAAAGCGGCAAAAGGGGTCTTTGAGAAATAAAAAAGACTCCTTCAGTTACTTCGTGAAAGCTCCTCAAGCTAAACTGGGGGCGCACCGGAGTGGTAGGATAATTGTAATAAAGCTTCCCCTTGAGGGGAAGTGATTGCGTAGCAATCGAAAGGGTGACCGAACTAGAGTAAAATCTTTTTTAGCGATAGCGTATTATAATCCAAAGAACTAGAGTTTACACTGGTTAGGTCACCACTCAGTCAGACATTTGTCTGACAGCTCTCCTCAAGGAGAGCCTTTAGAAGCCCCCTCAGTCAGCTAGCTGACAGCTCCCTCGCTCATGCAGGGGAGCATCTTCGGAAGGAGAGCTGGCTACAAAACTATAGAGTTAGGAGAAACAGATGCGTAATTATTATAAATTTATATTGGCGGTGCTGATAATGGCAATGTTTCCGTTTAATTTGTTTGCACAAAGCTATGAAGACATGTGGAAGAAAGTTTCTGAAGCTGAAGATAAAGGTCTTCCACAAACAGCTTTAAAAGAAATTGAGCCTATTTACGAAAAAGCAATCAAAGAAAAAGAGCATGCTCAAGCTATTAAAGCAATTTGCAAAAAGGTTATAACCGAAGGTACAATTCAAGGGAATAAACCGGAAGAAAAAATAATCCGTTTTGAAAAAGCTATTAGCAGTGCAGATAAAAATATACAGCCAATGCTTAAAGTTATATTGGCAAAATGGTATTTCCACTACTTCAATAGAAACCGCTATAAATTCATGAGGCGTTCTACAACTTCTGCTAACGCTGATCTTAAAGATTTCCAAACATGGGATTTACCTCGTCTTTTTAATCATATCGGCAAATTATATGACTCTGTGTTAGAAAATGAAGAAAAACTGTCTAAAATACCGATAAGCAAATTTGATGGTTTTTTAGTGGAAGGAAACCAGCCCACAGATTTAAGAAGCAATCTATTTGAATTCTTTGTTCATGAAGCATTAAGTTTCTATGGCGATCATGATCATAGCACCATAAAGCCACAAACTGCCTTTGAAATTGATGCCGACTCTAAGGTTTTTGGCTCTGCTGAAGAATTTATTAACTGGAAACCCGAAACACTGGATTCTGATTCCTGCAATTTCAAAGCTTTAAAGCTCTATCAGAGACTTTTAGCTTTAAATAAAGCTACCAATAATGAAAACGCTCTTATTTATAACGATATAGAAAGATTGAACTGGGCTAATAGAGTTGCATTAGGTCCAGATAAGAACGAAAGATTCATCGAAGCGATGAAAAGAATCGCTCATGAATTCCCCAATAATGAATACTCTGCAACAGCAATGTTTTATGTTGCCAATAATCTATATGGACATGGTGAATATGTAAAAGCTCTTGATTACGCCGAAAAAGCTTATGAAAAATGGCCTAAGAGCGATGGAGGGAAAAGAGCTTTCAATCTTATAAACGAAATAAAAAAGCCATCTATTTCTTATTGCACAGAATCAATACTTACATCTAACACTAGCAAAATAAAAGTTTCCTTTAGAAACCTGAACCATGCTTACTTCAGGTTAATTAAACGTACTGAAGCAGATATTTTAAACAACAATTCTACCAGCGGTAATGCTTTTGACAGACCAGAAGTCTATCGTTTATTACAGCAATCACCCAACTATGCCTTTGATGTAGAATTAGACCCAGAATCTGATTATCAAACCCACTACAAGCTTGTAGACTTACCAAAACTAGAAAAAGGGTTTTACTGGTTAATAGCTTCTGCCAATGAAACCTTTAAAGAAGACAACAACGCAATAAATATAGCAGCTATACAGATAAGTGATTTATCACTTATATCAAGAAACACTTCAAATACTGGAAAAAATCAAATTTTTGTTGTTGACTCTGTGACCGGCAAACCCATTGAAGGCGCAGAAGTAAAAGTTTACTATTACAATTACCAGACAAGAAAACTAACCCAATTATCTTCCGCCACTTCCAACAAATCAGGTTTATTGGAAATTCCACAAAAAAATGAACGTGTGATGTTTTTCTGTAAATACAAAGAAGATATGGTATACACAGATGAAAGCTGGTATTCTTATAATAATGGTGACAGAACAACAGAACAAAGAGTTTATTTCTTTACCGACCGAAGTATCTACAGACCAGGGCAAACAGTTTATTTCAAAGCTATAGCAGTTAAATATAATCAGGAAACCAATGATTATTCTGTAATAAAAAATAAAAAGTTAGAAATTGCTTTAGAAGATCCAAATAGACAAAAAGTCAACTCATTGTCTCTTGTAACCAATGAGTTCGGTTCAGTAACTGGTACATTTTTGACTCCGACAGATAGACTGACAGGTAACTACACTTTAAAATGCAGCAGCATTTGGACAACAGCTTATATTAAAGTTGAAGAATACAAGAGACCCAAATTCAAAGTCAGCATAGACGCCCCCAAAGAAGGTTATCAGCTTGGTCAGACTGTTAAATTGAAAGGTCAGGCAGTTGCATATACCGGTGCTGCAATAGACAATGCTGAAGTCAAATTTAGGGTCAGAAGAATGGTTTCCTTCCCATATTGGTGCTGGTGGATTCCACGTATCGATAGTTCTCAGGAAATAACTCACGGAACCATAAAAACAAATGAAAATGGCGAATTTGAAATAAGTTTTGTTGCAAAACCAGACCGCTCTATTGATGAAAAACTCGACCCGATTTTCAATTATTCTATTTCAGCTGATATAACTGATAATACCGGCGAAACCAGAAGCGGAGCCAAAACAGTCAAAATTGGCTACACTGCAATGGAATTATCTATTGGTATTAATCAGAAATTCGATGCTGATAATGCTGTTAGCTTAGGTATTGTAAGCAGCACACATGATGGAGAACCAATTAAGGCAGAAGGCAAAATCAAAATTTATAAACTCATTCAGCCAGAAAAGCCTGAACGCCATTCTTATGGAATTACAGATGTAAATGACGACAAAGTTGCCATAAGAAATATGAAGGAAGGCGAATTAGTATTTGAAGAAAGTTTTGCCACAAATGAAGAAGGTGGTTTTTCTAAGGAAATCACTCTTCCAGAAGGGTTATACAGAATCAAAGCTTTTAGCGAAGATAGATTCGGTAAAGAAGTAACTGCTCAAAAAGATATTACTGCTTTATCTTACTCATCAAGCAAAATGTCTGTAAAGCTTCCTTTCTTCTTCGAAATTACATCTAAGGACCTCAAGCCGGGAGATACCTTCAAGGCTTTCTGGGCAACAGGTTATGACCAGGGTCCGGCCTACGTTGAAATATGCCACAAAAATAAAGTTCTAAAATCTTTTTGGACAGATTCTAACAAGAACAAAGAATTTATCACTTTCCCAATCAAAGAAGAATTACGAGGTGGCTTCTTCGTCAAGGTTTTCCAAGTAAAAGAAAACTCTTATTATGGTGTAGACAGATACGTCAATGTCAGTTGGTCAACAAAGAATCTTAATTTGAAACTTGTTCATTTCAATTCGAAGATGGAACCAGGTTCTAAGGAAAGCTGGAAAGTTGAAATATCCGGTGAAGATGCAGAAATGAAAAGTATCGAAATGCTTGCTTCAATGTATGATGCAAGTCTAGATGCTTATGCAAGACATAGCTGGCCAGGCATTTATGTATTCTATAATGATAGCAACTCGATAACCAATCGTTTTTCTAACAGAAAAGCTTATTTATCTTCATTTAGAAATAACTTTAGGGAAAATAATATTTATATTGGTTATGCAAGATTTCCGTCATTCCCAAATAGCATTATAACTGATTACTATGGCTACAGATATATGGATGACCGTGTAATGCTTGATAGCAAAGCTATGGGTGGACGTATGCTTATGAAATCAGCAGCCCCCCCAAGAGCTTCCGTTCAAGCAGTAGATTCCTATGCTGAAGAAAAAGCAGAAGCAACCTTAGACAGAGAGGCTCCTACAGAAAGTGCAGCAAGCTCTGAAGAAGAAGAAAAAGGAAACGACTCTTCAAAAGAAGTAGACCTTTCTAAGGTCAAAGCTAGATCCAATCTAAACGAAACAGCATTCTTCCTACCTCAGTTAAGAGTAAACGAAGAAGGAGTTGTTTCTATAGATTTTGATATGCCAGAAGCTCTTACTACCTGGAAATTCATGGGCTTCGCTCATGGAACAAAACTTCAGAACGGTTCTATAATCCAGGAAGTTATCACTCAAAAGGAATTGATGATTCAGCCGAATGCTCCGAGATTCCTTAGAGAAGGCGATAAGATCGCTTTTACAGTAAAAGTAACAAACTTAAGCGATAAAGAACAGACTGGTTCTGTTGCTCTTGAATTATACGATGCTATTACTGATGAAAGCAGAAACGCTGAATTCAAAAATAACGAAAACAAAAAGAGCTTTACTGTTCCTGCAAAACAATCAAGAGGCTTCAGTTGGCTCTTAGATGTTCCATACAAACCCGGTTTTGTTAAATATAAAGCTGTAGGAGCAACCACAACCAATTCTGATGGAGAAGAAGGTCTGCTACCAATTCTTTCTTCAAGAATACTTGTAACAGAATCTACACCTTTACCAATAAGAGGGCCGGAAACCAAGAACTTCAAATTTGAAAAGCTAACAAAATCTGGCGATTCAAAAACACTTGAACACAAAGGTTTGACTGTCGAAATGACATCTAACCCGGCCTGGTATGCAATTCAAGCTCTCCCCTACCTCATCGAATTTCCACACGAATGTTCTGAACAGACATTCAACAGAATCTATGCCAATAAGCTTGCTCAGCATATTGCCAATTCTAATCCGAAGATAAGAAGAGTATTCGACATTTGGGCAAAAGACGAACTATACAACAAGGGAACCGCCTTGATGTCCAATCTGGAAAAGAATCAGCATCTAAAATCAGTAACCCTGATGGAAACTCCATGGGTTCTTGATGCTAAGAATGAAAATGAACAGAAACATCATATTGGTGTTCTCTTTGAAAAAGCAAGACTTGATCGAGAAATTGAAGACGCTACTAAGAAATTGAACAACATGCAGCTTAGCGATGGTTCATTCCCTTGGTTCCCAGGCGGTTACGGCAATACCTTCATAACTATGTATATTATGACTGGTTATGGCCGCTTAAGAAACCTTGGTGTTGGAATAGATTTAGTTACCGCGCTGCGCTGTGCTGACTTCATGGATTCAAAAATACAAGAATACTATGACCATATTGTTCTTTATGACAAGGATTACAAAGAACATAATCATATGGATTCAACCATAGCCTTCTATCTATATGGACGTTCTTTCTTCCTTAAAGATAGACCAATACCCAGCAGGAACAAAGTAGCAGTAGATTACTTTATTGAACAAGCTCAGAAATTCTGGCTCAAGGTTCCTTACAGAATGAGCCAGGCTCACATTGCTCTAGGTTTAAAGAGATTCGGAGACAAGACCACTCCAAATGATATCGTTAAGAGCATAAAAGAAAGAAGTGTAACAGATGATGAAATGGGCCGCTTCTGGCGCGAAAACGAAATCGGCTATTCCTGGAATAGGGCAGATATTGAAACTCAGGCAATGATGATTGAAATGTTCTCTGAAATAACTAACGATGAAGAAGCCGTTGAAGACTGCAAAGTATGGCTGCTTAAACAAAAGCAGACACAGTGTTGGAAAACCACAAAATCAACTGCTGATGCCATTTATGCTTTGATTCTCAGAGGAGTTGACCTGCTAGCTTCTGATAAAGTCGTTAAAGTTTATCTCAACAATCAGGAAGTTAAACCCGAAAAGGTTGAAGCAGGAACTGGTTACTATCAGAAAATCTATTCTGGTGCTGAAGTTAAACCTCAAATGGGCAATATTCAGGTTAAGAAGGAAGACAAAGGCGTTGCCTGGGGTGCTGTACATTGGCAGTATATCGAAGATATGTCCAAGGTAACTCCTTTCGAAAACAACCTTAAGCTGAAAAAATCACTCTATATAAAGACAAATACAGAAAAAGGCCCTGTAATCACACCTATTAAAGATGGTAAAGTCAGAGTCGGCGATTTAGTTGTAGTTCGTATTGAATTGCGCACTGACCGCGATCTGGAATTCGTTCACATGAAAGACCAGCGCGGTAGCGGCATGGAACCAGTCAATGTCATTTCAAGATACAAATGGCAAGATGGTATAGGTTACTACGAAGCAACAAAAGACGCTGCATCTCACTTCTATATTGACTATCTGGCAAAGGGCACTTATGTATTCGAATATGAACTTCGCGTTCAACTAGCTGGTCAGTATCAAACTGGTATGGCTGAAATAATGTGCATGTATGCTCCTGAATTCAATTCACATTCTGAGTCGTTCATGCTGAATGTAGAAGCTCAGTAAGCAAATAAAAAGCTTGGGGAAACCCAAGCTTTTTTGTTTTAAAGTGACATAAGAAAAACACAAAGCATTGGAAATATATCTAATGAAAATCCAATCTTAGAGGTTAAAAATATAATAATACTAATAGAGAAAAGGTATGCTAAATCAGCCAAAATAAAGGTATCTTGTTTATTTTTTCGAGAAACAGGCAACCACAAAATAATACAAACATTAAAAACAATAAAAAATACAGTATTTATAGTATAACTAATAATTAGTATTACAAATAGAGGCATTACAAATAAACCGGCTTCACCCTTCAACGAATCTGAGCAGTATATAAGTCTATAAATAAATATTGTTATAAATGACAAAAAAGCACTAATAAAACTACCAGATTTATATGGTAATGAACTTCTGAAATGAGTCAAAAAATTAATCATAATTCCTTCCTAAATTACCATAATACATTTATTTATAATAATAATATTTAAATAAATTCTTATTCTTTTGTAATTGTTAAGTTTCTTTTACTAAAGTATATACCACAAATATTACACCTAGAAAACTTATACGAACAAATAACGATTAACTCTATTCTTTGTTGATATTGTAAAATATATAACAACAATATATAATGTAAACCATCTAATTTCCAAAGAATAAAGAATATGGAACCCGTACACCAAAGAAATACCAGACTAATTGACGAAAAATTCAAGCAGTATTTGCTGCCAGGCATAATGATGGCTATGGCTCTGCAAATAGGCAATATAGTTGACACAATCTTAGTCGGCAACTTTTTAGGCGCTGAAGCCATAGCTTCAATCAGACTGGTTTTGCCTGTTGAAACAATTATACAAATTGCAGGTTATTGTCTAGGCATTGGTGCTTCTATTGCAGCTGGCGTTCTTCTTGGGAAAAGGGATAAACAGGGCGCTTCCGAGATTTTTACTGCCATATTCTGGTTTACTGTCGTGTGGGGTCTTTTCTTTGCTGTAATTGCCCCATTTACAGCAGAACCTATAACCAAGCTTCTCGCTGCTGGCGGAGGCGAAAAACTAATCAAAATGTCCAGCGACTACCTGCTGATTTTTATGATTGGTTCACCTCTCTTAGGAATAGGCCTATTTATGGGAAGTTTCTTAGGCGTTGAAAACCACCCCGAACTTGCTTCGGCCTATATGATTGTATCTAACGTTTTTAACCTTTCGTTAGATTATATCTTCTTAAAATATACTTCTATGGGCACCATGGGAGCCTCTCTTTCGACTGTTCTAGGTTACACAATCGGCATGATTGTTTTTTACTGGTATATAAAATCACCTAAGCGAATGGTATCTTTTGTTAAGCTAAAAAATACAAAACCCTTTAAAGATGCTTTTGTAGCAAGTATTCCAATGCTTGTCTTCATGATAATGAGTTTCTTTAAAGAACTTGGACTTAACACCATCATTATCAGATATACCAGCGATACTGGGCTTTCTGTTCACACTGTATGCGAAAACGTGCTATTCATTATAGAAATGGTAACAGACGGTATTATCGGCGTAATTCCTAATATTGCCGGCATTTTATACGGCGAACGAGATTATTTTGGAATTAGAGCTTTATGCAATAAAACTCTTAAATGTGCATTTATAGCTACAGCAGCAGTATTTGCAGCCTCTTTATTATTCACAAAACAAATAAGTATAATGTTCGGCATTACAGAAAACCCATTGCAGCAAATCCTAATAACAACTTTGCAATTATTCGTAATCTGTCTGCCTTTCCATGTCTGGAACAAGTTTTTGACAAGCTATTACGAAACCATTGAACAGACAACTCAAGCAAGTCTTGTAACCTTTTTGCAAAACGGGTTCTTAGTAATTCCCCTAGCCTGGTTAGGCATCTATATTGATATGTATCATTTTAATGGAAACGGCCTGAGCGGCTTGGCAATCGGCTTTGTTTCTGCCGAAGCCTTATCTTCGCTTATCGCTTATATTTACAGAAAAATCAAGTTTAAAGGCAGCAATTTCTATATGATTCCAGAAGAAAATCCTGGAATCAATCTAGACTTATCTATTAAAGCCGACGTAAATGAAACACCCATGATTCCACGAGAAATCAAAGAATTCTGTGTTAATCATGGAATCAGCAAAGAAAAAGCTAATATCGCAGCTGTTGCAGCAGAAGAAATGGCTGTTAACTGCATTAAATTTGGCGGGAAATCATCTCATTGGATAGATATCTGCCTTAACATAGAAGAAGATAAACTTTTGTTAAGAATCAGAGACAATGGCGTTCCCTTCGACCCCACCACTTATCAGGCAGAAGAAAACGACTTTGATATCCATGGAATTAACGTTATAAAAGCTATTGCCACCAAAATCAACTATATCAGGGCTATTGACTTAAATAACACAGTGTTAGAATTTGCAAAAAATTAAGGAACCCGATCAAAATGAACTCTTCAGAATATTTTGATTCACTATTATCAGGCGTAGAAACAGAATCTTTACCTATTGCAGACAAAAAAGCAGGCCAAAAATCTTTCTCAGAATGTTCATTTCAGTTGAACATTTCTAAGACTAACATAAAAAAGATATGCACCAAATATAATATAGATGAAAACATTTTGTTTAATGCCGCTTTTGGCATTGTAACAGCAAGATTTTCCTGTGCAAATGAGTCTTTATATGTTTTGGTAGATGAAAAAACAGTTCCTGTTTATTGCAAATTCGATGAAAATACTACTGTTAGTGATTATTTGACTCTATTACAAAATCAGATTAAAAAATCTAAAGAATATGCTTTGCCTTTTGAAGAGATTGCAAAAAAATACAATATAAATTCAGACTTGGTTTTGGGGTATGAGGGAAAAGGAAGACCCCCTCAGTCACTACGTGACAGCTCCCCCGCTTACGCGGGGGAGCATCGGGATGGAGCGTTACTTCGTGACAGCTCCCCCACCCTATACCCTAATTATAAGCTTGCGGTTTATATTATTGAATCTTGCGGTGATTTTTCTTTAAAAGCCAGTTACCGCTCAGATTTATATGAAAAATCTAGCATAATCAATATTCTTCAATCTTTTGAAGCAGCTTTAAATAATTTAATAAAATGTCAGTATATTAAAGATATTTCTATTCTTTCAAAGGAACAGGAAGCAATATTAGACAGCTTTAATAATACTGAAGCAGATTTTGATTCTTCAAAAACTGTTGTAGATATGTTCTCTGAAATGGTTTTGAAATACCATAAGCATACAGCAGTTGTTTACAAAGATAAGCATATTAATTATGCAGAATTAAACAAGATTACCGCTAATCTGGCTGGATATTTGATAAACAGCAATTTAAAGAAGGAAG
>ONIU01000359.1 GCA_900317935.1 uncultured bacterium | reverse complement strand
AACTTTAATATTTAGCTTATTTTCTTGAATTTTGAGAATAAAAGTTTTGATAAGCATATTTGAATGCTTTTCTTTATTCATCTCTTTAGTCAGTCTACGGTTTCCGTATGCTTCAGCTTTATTCAAGTTAAAAACCTCTTTTAAATATTTTTATTGTATGATATATTATATATATTTATATGTCAAATATTTTTTATTTTTTATTGCCTTGTTCCCACACCGTAAAGGTGTGGGGTTTTGTGGGGATTATAAATCACATTTTTTATTTTTTGAAAACGTGTATAATACTATTTATATTATAAAAGGAATTTAAAAATGAATGAAAAGGAAACTGGATTACAGAGTGTTTTGTTCTGCCATGATGAGCCAAATATGCTTTGCTATGTGGAACAAGAGCATTTCCAAGATCCGTGTGCAATATATGAATATATGCAAAAATTAAGCGGCATCACCTACATGATGGTACAGTTTGAAAAGGAATTGAAAACCGTCAATACTGCTGATGATAAGTCAAAAGAAACTTTAGAGCATGTGCGTGATACCATGCTCACGTATTATATTCAGGCAAAAACCGCTATGGAGAATATACCTCATATCAAAATAGAACCCATAGAAGAAAAGTAATATAATACTACTTCATGGACGGTTTTCTATGTTTGATATTTTTGCACGGACTGAATTATTAAGACCGGATTTAGAAGATATACAGTCAAGACTTTGTGTACTTAGGCTTGATTTACTGGCATCATCAGATACTTTTCCGGGAAACATAAGACAGATTGTAGAACGTCTTATTGCTGAAATCTGCAATGCAGAAGATAATATGGATTTACTATTAGACTATTTAGAAGAAAAAGAGGTTAAAAAGTGATTGAGGATTATTTCGACCAAACGATTGCACTCATAAATGAAAGCAAGCTGCCAAAAGAACGCAAAGATAAGATACTTGCAAGCCTTAGAAGCGCGTTGATTGATTATTTTGTGAATCGTAGAGTCATCATGTATATTGATAAAAATGGTTTTGAGGAATTCAAACAGAAAATTCAAGCTGAAGAATCAAGGTTGGGGTGCTAGAATGTATAATAATATATGATAACAAGGAGTAGAGAATGAACAAGAAACATAGTGTAATTTTAGGTGATTGCATAGAAAAATTAAAATCTGTTTCAGATAATTATTTTGATTTGGTAGTGGCTGATCCACCATATTGGAAAGTGGTGGGGGAAAAATGGGATTACAAATGGAGAACAGAGGAA
Source organism: uncultured bacterium (assembly GCA_900317935.1). Classification (GTDB taxonomy): domain Bacteria; phylum Muiribacteriota; class Ozemobacteria; order Ozemobacterales; family Ozemobacteraceae; genus RUG334. The sequence continues at coordinate 961 of ONIU01000359.1, read as the reverse complement.
GATTATCTTAACTGGTGTAAAATATGGCTAAAAGAAGTATACAGAACTCTAAGAATTGGTGGGACATTTTACCTATTTGGATATTTCAGAATGCTAGTTTTTTTAGTTCCTATATTACAAGACATGGGGTTTGAACTAAGACAACAGATTATCATTAATAAAGGCATGAAAGCCGTTGCGGGTCGTGCAACCAAAAAATATAAAATGTTTCCTAATGTAACTGAATCTGTTTTATTTCTAGTTAAAGATAATAAAAAGTATGCTAAACAGCTATTATTACGTCAACAAAAGGAACTAGGATTAAAAGCTAAAGAAATAAACGAAGCACTGGGCGTAAAATCTAATGGCGGTGGCATGTGGAGTATATATACCGGTAAAAATGTATGTGAGCAATTCCCTACAAAAGAATTGTGGGAAAAATTAGAATCTATATTAAAATTCAATGTTCCTTATGAAAAGGTAGCACAAACTTATAACGCAGAATTAGGTGTAACGGACGTATGGGATGATATTGATTTCTATTCGGAAAAAAGAATCCATCCAACTCAAAAACCATTAACTCTTATAGAAAGATTGATTAAAGTCAGCTCTTGCGAAGGTGATAAAGTTTTAGATCCTTTTGCGGGTAGTGGTTCAACGCTAATTGCGTGTGAAAATAATAACAGGCTAGCTACAGTTATCGAATTAGATAAAGAATATTATGACAAAATGAACGAACGATTTGAACAATCTAGGATGACTTTGTTCTAAGCATATAAAAAATGAACCGTTGCAAAATTTGCAACGGTTCAAATTAGTTTAAAAAAAACAATCTTATTTTTTGAAATAATCCACAATACCATCATAACTTTTATATTCCGGTGGTAATGCTTCAACGGCATGACGTAACTGCTTAAAACCTTTCAGATTACCTTTCTGCAGTCCTAAAGCAACTTCTTCTGCAGTCATTGGTTTACAGATA
>ONIU01000056.1:20354-43900 GCA_900317935.1 uncultured bacterium | reverse complement strand
AATTGTTAGAGATTTTATATATTTATATACATTAGATAGCAAAAATGCTAACATAAGCTTAAAACTGGATTTAAATGTAAGCAAAATTATATAAAAGGTATAAGAAAACTTAAGAAAATGATGTAAAATGGCGGTTTGGGGTGGCCCAACTACCCATCACCTTATATCACCCTTTACCTACCTATTACGACCGTTAACCAAGATAAAGTTCACGTTGGTTTAGTATTAAATCGAGGACCGAAGGTCCGAAGATTTAATACTAAACCAACATAATATTCATTGACAAATTTAAAATATTATATTATAATTAAAGTGGATAAAAATGATAAAAATATATATTATAATATATTTTTATAAATGTCAAATAATGGGAAAATAATTGCATATGCGCGCGCCCGACCGCTGCAAACAAACAGGTGCAGCGGCCATATCAAACGTGGAGGCGGCCGCTGCCGCCCCGTGCCAAAATCAAACATTCAAATAACCAGCGCATAAAAGCATATGCGCAGACGTTGGTAAAGGGTGCTTTACCCTTGGGTAAAGGCACTTTAACCTCGATAACCGCAGGTTTACATAATATTTTTATGGTAAACTTAAAGATTTTTGGGTAAAATCACTAATTTTTTGTCAAATTTTAAGAATTTTTAGGCATTTTGCACAAAAAATACAGTAGTTTACATAAAATTTGGGCAAAATGCTGAATTTTGGGAAAAAATTTTTAAAAATTTGTGCAATTTTTTTCAAAAAAAACTTGACAAAGAGGGGATTTTGTGGTAAACTAGGGGCCGGCACAGTGGTGCGCGGCCCGATTTCCCATTATATCACATAATTTTACCTTTGTCAAGCACTTTTTTTATGTCCGGGCGCCATTTGTCAAGCAAAAAAATGCACTTTTCAGTGCATTTTTTTGTATTTTATGGGGGCAACCGCCTACTTTTTAGGTGGGCGGTGCTTTGTGAGTTTAAAGGTGTACGTTGCACCCTCATAAGTAAAGGTTGTTTCAGTTTCGGTCTTTCTTGCAATTATGACCGCCCCTAAATCTTCCATGAGTGCGCTAACCTCGTCAAGAAGATGACCTTTCGTTTCATCTACCTTACGAACCTTTTCAGCCTTTTTTCGTGGCTTGTCAGACTGCTCATAGCGTCTACCACTCTTTGCGGTAAGTTCGTCAACCACCTTTTCAGCGTCAGCGTTTTTAACTTTTCCCTGTTCCTCAAGGATTAAATCACACGCTTCTGTGATACTGATTTCAAGGCTTTCAACGTACTTATCAATCAGTTCGTCATTAACTTCAAAACCTTTGTATTGCATTATATCAACCCCTTTCTTTATTGTACCTTTATTATATCAAAGGGGTTGAGATTTGTCAACCCCTTTTTTATAATTTTTTACGAAAAACATTCTTTTCGCATTTTCTTGTGTTTAGCAAAACAATATTTTAAAATTTCCTTTTCGATTAATACATCTTCAAGTCCTGTGTGACTTTCTACAAAATCAAGATTTCCTGTTATGTATTTATAAAGGACTTCCGCCTTAACTTGCGGTCTTGGTGACTTATGTTTTGTCACAAAACCATTGTCAAAACAGAATTTTATATAAGTTGGAGTTTTTGCAATAACATCAAGTGCCATTTTCATTGTATCCCATATTTCGCAACCATATGGGAGAAAATAACGATATTTTGATTTACTCAGCCATCTTTGTGTATTATTTGTAGAACCATAATCAAATCGCATATTGTGTGCGCATATTGTTTTTGTATTGTATCTTTTAAGCGTTTCCGCAAGGTCTTTTCTAATTGTTGACCATGTTGCAACTTTGCGCTTTCCGCTCTTTATATCCTCATAATACTGTGGCAACTTGTTTGCATAATAAGCGGAGTTCATAAGTTCCTTTTCATCAAAGAATATATCTCTATTTATATATGACTTTGTTTCATATACGTTGCCTTTCTTGTCAACAACCGCCCAACCTATGTCATATACCCACATATTCTGTGGTGATACACCCTCAAAATCTTTATCAAGCGGACACGTTTCCGTGTCCATGACTACTATATAATGCTTTCTCTTGTCTATCAATTTTGTCTACCTCTTTTCTTTTGATTATGTATTAATTATAACATAGTTAAGCTACGTTGTCAAGCATTTTTTCTAATTCTGTAAGGATATTATAATTAGCATTTATTGTTTTGCCGAGTTTCCAACCCTTACGAACTTTTTCATTGTCATCAATAAGTACCTGATAACCGCCTATGTGACGAGTGCAATTTGCTTTTGTAGTTCCATACTTTACAAGGTGAATTTCATCATATGGAAAATTGTACTTTTTAAGCCACTCAATTTTAGCCTTACGAACCATATTATCATATGCTTTTGTGCTACCTTTTGCAAGCCATGTGGTTACTACAATTCTATAACCTACAACTTTAAGCATATTGAGAATTTCAGCCATATAAACCATATCATAGAATGGTTCAGCAATCTCATATGGTCGAGCATTTTCGTTTCTAAGGTCATTCAACCAACCGTCAACCCCATAAAGGTCAGCGATAGTTCCGTCCATATCAAATACAAGTGTTCTGTTTTCTGCCATAAGCATTTCCTCTCTTTCCTTTTTTCTTTATTATAGCACTTGCGGTCTTACTTGTCAAGCACTTTTTTAATTTTTTTGGAAGATTGTTTTCAGCCTATCGGGTCTGTTCCCTCATTCCTTACAATACCATTATAGCACTTTAACAGTGAATTGCAATAGGCAAAATGCACAAAGATTTTAGGAAAAATTTGTGCGATCTGCCGAATAAAAAATGCTTGACAAAATTCTCGCGATATGATATAATATTGAATTTGGCGCGAAGCCAGTCCTGACGTCCGGTTTCGCGCCAACAAGGAAAAGGGCACAGGAATTTCACCTATGCCCAAGGAAAGGAGGATTTTCGATTTTCATCTCGTTGAGTGAGGGTGAGGGGACTTGAACCCCCAACCACTTGATTAAAAGTCAAGTGCTCTACCTATTGAGCTACACCCTCTTATTTCACCCCACCCCTTGCGGAGTGGGGCTTGTAGCCTATGAGGTACTACTCTGCGACTACGAATGTGTTAGGGTTCTTACCCTTGCCCACAATCTTTGTTACAGTACCATTGTCTACATAAGGCTTGAGCATAGCGCTCGCCTTCTGACAAGAGATACCGATTTCAGTACCGATTTCGGTAGCTGTTCTTGCTCTACCGTCAGCAAGAAGGGCAAGAATATCAGCACGAATGCCTTCAGCTTCCTTCTGTGCCTTTGTTGGTGTAGAAGCCTTCTTATCAAGGGCTTTTATAGCCTTTTCAAAAACTTCCTTTTCCTCTGCGGAAAAACCTTCCATACCAAGTGCCTTTGTAAAAACTTCTCTCTTTGTGATAGCCATAATTATCAACTTCCTTTCTTTGATTTGTTTGTTTTCTTTATCTTACATACTTATTATAGCAAAACTTTTTTGATTTGTCAATACTTTTTTAAAAATTTTTTTCGGTTGCGCAACCTACACTTTCCTTCTATCACCCAGTAAGGCGGGGCGTGTAACCCTCTAATGGGATATATCTCCTAAGTTTTCTGTTTGTTGAGAAAACTGCCCGATATATTGGACTAAAACCATCATCTGCGATTGGGAGACAGAACCCTGTTTTAATGTCTTTTCTTCTGACAACGCATTTCCCCTTTATTTATCCCATGAAGGCAAGGTGCGTACCTTATTGAAGAAGATAAATCTTCTTCGGGTGGTGTTGGTGATTTTATTAATGGGAAAAGCTCTATACACCGATAGTAAAAACCATGATATTTAATTGCAAGTTTCTTTCTTGATTAATGAAAAGGTCTGCGGTGTGTTTTCTCTTGTGCCTTGCAAGGGTTTTGGCTTTCGCCCCACAGAGGAGTTTTCATCACTGTCTGTTAAGACCTCTTCTCTTTACTTTGTGATTTAATTATATCATTTTTTTATTTAGTTGTCAAGTCTTTTTTTAACTTTTTTTGAAATTTTTTATTTGGGTTTTTCTTTCTTCTTCCCTCAATTTCTATATTAATTATACAAAAATTTTTTGTATTTTGCAAGTAGAAGAATATGGGAAAATTTTGTGCAATTTGCACAATAAAAAATGCTTGACAAAAAGGTGGCGGCGGGTGTATAATATTAATTTGGCGCTCACTCGGAGTTCGCGCCCGGCCGCCAAAAAAAGAAGAGGACTTTAATAATCCTCTTCTACAAAATCTTTTACTTCTATTTTATCTATAATCCCCTCAACAACAAGCCGCCTTGCAAATTCTAACACTTCTGGTTCATCTGTAACCCAGCTTATTTCTTTATTAGTGTATTGCGTTAAGCGTAAATCTTTAATAGTTATAACTTTAGTATTCATTTGTTGCACACCCCTCTTTCGTTTTTCTTTATTATACTATATTTGCGGTTGTTTGTCAACCGCAATATAGTAAAATTATAAAATAAATGTTAAGTGCCACGCTCGATAAGTGCATTACAAGTCCGTTGATGTGGCGGTCAACTGCAAGGTCTTTCATAACCCCTATAACTGCAACCGCAAGTCCGAACCACGCAATAGATAATCCATAAATCATAATAAGGACTACATTGATTACAGTTATTAGACACCTTAAATCATTATATTCAAATTTGTATCTTCCCTCGATTTTAAAGAACTCTTTTACTTTTGTCATAGGTCTTTCCTCTCTTTCTCTTTTGTAAGTTAATTATATCAAATAATAATATATCTGTCAAGCACTTTTTTAAGAAATTTTGCGCCCGGTCGCAAGAAAAGAGCCTTTCAGCTCTCTTTCTTTGTATCTTGTTATTTTATGAGTTTATCATAATTTTTACTTTGTTTTAATCTTTTATTTATTTCATCTTTAACTTCATTAATAATTTTAAAACGATTATAAAAATCGCAATCATCTGCGCCACACATTATATCCTCATATACTTCTAAAAAATCTTCTCCTTTTTTAACTCTTAAATACATTTCTCGCAAAGAGTATTCTTCTATTGTAATAACCTCTGTATATTCAAATTCCATTTTATCTACCTCTCTTTTCTTTTGCTAAACGTAAAAGGTTATTTTTTGCTCGCTGTTTCATCAACTGTCTTGTGCTTTTAGGCAAATGTTTTCTTTTTCTTTCATTATTATTAAAGCTACTATAATATTTTATTAAAAACTTTTTCTTTAATTTATATATTTTCATTTTTGAACTCATTTTTATTCCTCTCTTCCTTTATTGTGTCTTTATTATATCATAAAGGGTTGAGGTTGTCAACCCTTTATTTTAAACATTTTTTACTACAAGGACAGTTTCCTGAAGTCCGTCATTACTTGCAATATACATTTCAAACTGAGTATCCCATACTCTACCGAGTTTGATGAATGTAACCTGTGGGCTATTATCCATCATATCAAAGAAGAGTTTTGCGCTCATGAATGTGTTGTTATTTGCTTTAAGCCAATTTTTAATTTCCCATGTATACATACGCTTTACCTCTCTTTCTCTTTTCTTGAGTTAATTATATCATGCGGTGGTGCGGTTGTCAAGCATTTTTTTGAAAAATTTTGCGGAGGCGCGCCCGGGCAAAAAATACAAGGCGGTTCATGTTTCCATGACCGCCTTCCCGCATCAATAAGTATCAAGTCCCATCATTTCAGCTTCAAGGTCGCTTATTTCACTATCAAGCTTCGGCGCTTCAAAGTACATTTCTGCAGTTCTCTGTGCTTCTTCTTTGTTAAGTGCTTCAACGATGAACTCTTCACCGCTTGCTTCGTCATAGTATAAATAATTCTTCATTTTAATCACCTTTCCTTTCATTTGATATACTTATTATATCATGGCTTTACTCTCTTGTCAAGCATTTTTTTATAAATTTTATCAAGTTCATCAAGAGTCATTAGACCTTTCTGCTGAGCCTTTACCATAACTCTAAAGTAAACAGCTATTTTACTATCTTCACCAAATTTGTAATTTACTTTTTCAATCATGTCTTTAAGATACTGTTTCATGGCGGTTGCCCCCTCTCTATCCTTTTCTTTATTATAACAAAAAATCGGAAAATTGTCAACTATTTTTTGCTTCCGTAAATGCTAAAATTTTGACAGGATTTAGTCTTTTTGTTATAGGAATGAATATTTTATCGCCGGATTAAAAAATCGTTGACAAAATAGCGGTTTGCATGGTATAATAGAAATGGCGGTGCGTTTGCCAGAGAAGCGCCAGCAAACGCACCGCCAAAACAAGGTTGAGCCAAAGGCGGTAAACCTTTGGCTCATTTAGGAAAGGAGGATTTTACAAAATGTATCTGTTTGAATAGGCTACTGAGGACTCGAACCCCATTTCCAACCCCCACCCTAACCTTATAGGGTGGGGGAGTAACCTCACCGCTGACTACTCAGCGATGTAGTAGGTTGCAGGGTTCTTACCCTTGCCCTCTACCTTTACAACACCCTCAATCTGCTTGAGAAGTGCGGCTGCCTTGTTGGTTGATATACCAACCGCCTCAGCGATAGCCTTTGCGGTCTGTGGCTCAGCGCCCATAGCCTCAGCAATCTTAATCTTTACTGCCTCGTTCTCAATCTGAGCCTTTGTAGGCTTTGACGACTTCTTGTCAAGAGCCTCAATCATCTTTGTTGCAACCTCACGCATTTCGTCTGTGCAACCCTCAAGTTCCATTGTCTTTGTAAGAAATTCTCTCTTTGTCATAATTATCAATTCCTTTCTTTGTTTGATTTATTTTTTATTTTGTAAGTTTATTATAACAAATTTTTTAGTGTTTGTCAAGCACTTTTTTTATTTTTTTATTATCTCTTTCGCTTCATTGGTTTCAACCCCTTTCCTTATCTTTTATGTACTTATTATATCATAATGCTTTTTATTTGTCAAGCACTTTTTTAACTTTTTTATTCTGTGCTTTTTCGGCTTAACACAGAGAACCGTGGGAGGTTCTTGCCTCACTTTCTGATATAATTATAGCAAAATTTTATTTGTATGTCAAGCACAAATTTTTAGGAAATTTTTGTGCATTTTGCACAAAAGAAAATGCTTGACATTTTTTCTGCGGTGTGGTATAATGGTGAATTTGGCGCTCGCACGGGGAAGGGCACCCGCGCTCGCGCCATCGAAAAAAAGAGGACTATTAGTCCTCTCTTTTTCTTCTTTCATACACATCTGATATTCCTACCATTAAGTCAGCCCATGTCCAAGAGCAGCCATCAGAGTCATAGAAACATACAGTATTTTCAAATCCTGCTTCTTCTAATTCGTTTATTGCGTTTAACACTCCGCCTACAAAAAATCTGTATTTAGTCTTTTCTATCTCTTCTTTTCTTTCCTTGATTTCTTTTTCAAGGTTTTCAAGTTCTTTACGAGTTAAGTTTGAAATATCCATAATTTACACCTCTTCTCTCCATTTATCATACTTTGGGTTATTAGGGGACTTCTTTGCCCTCTCTACCATGATTTCCTCTCTTTTGTCGAGGATTGCGGAAACAAGTCCGCCAAGTGCAAAAGCACCAAATGTCATTCCTAAAATTATAAGTTCACTCATTTTTTATTCCTCTCTTTCATTTGATACATTTATTATATCATGTAAGAGGTTGTTTGTCAACCCCTTATTTTAAATTTTTTCAAGAATTTCATCTGCGGTAAGCCAACCGATAACATCCATAGGCTCTTCAGAAAGTTTTATTTTATCAATAATAGCCTGCCCCTTAACTTCAAGCAATCCTCTTTCACTGCCATAAGTTAGGGGGTTGATAGCGGCATCCCATAAGTAGATACCATCTTTGTCACAAACTATAAGTATAGCACTGTCCTGTCCAACTATAGTATTAAAGCTAATACCTCTTTGATGAAGACCAACTACAAGCTTTACAAATTCATTAATGTCAATTTTTGTATTTTCCATATTTGTTTACCTCTTTCCTGTTTTTCTTTATTATAGCACTTTTATTAGAGGGTGTCAAGAGTTTTTTTGAAAAAATTGCGGGCGCCCGGTCAAAGTGGCGGAGGGGTCGAGTAAAGACCCCTTAACCGCCATTCCCGCTATCCAAAAATTTTATCCTGACAAGCAGGGCACATACCAGAGATAAGACACTCTCTTTCTGTTGCGGACAGATAAGGAAAAGCGTTCTGCACAAGCGCACCTTCCTCATATCTTTCAAGGTCAGTCTGATTAACTTCAACTGCCCAACCTCTGTTACAAAATACACAATTTCCGATAAGATTAATTCTCATATTATTCACCTTTCCTTTCGTTACTCTTTTGTTTGTTTCTATAATAATATTATCAAAAATTTTAGCAAAAGTCAAGTAAAATATTGCACAAAGTTTCGGGCGGTTGGTGATTAAAATTTGTTCAACTTTTCTCTTGACAAAAAAGCTGTGATGTGGTATAATGGAATTTTGGGGCGCGGGCGGAAGGCCACGCGCGCACGCGCCCCATCAAATAAAAAAGAGCGATTAATCGCTCTTTTTTGCTCTTGCAAGCTCTCTGAGCTTTGCAACTTTCTTTGCGTTATACTTTGGTTTCTGACCCTTGACATTTTCAAGGATTACCTTTGCGTCCTTGGGTGCTTCCGCCCTTGTCTTATATACCTGACCATTATACTCATATCTTACTATTCTCATATTGCTTACCTCTCTTTCATTTTCTATATTTATTATATCATATATTCTTTATCTTGTCAAGATTTATTTTTCTTATTTTTTTATTTGCTTCTTTTTTGGTTGCTACTATTTCTACCCAACGACCGCCTTTGTCTGACTGTCCTGTATATTTTGTTCTTGTCATTTTTTTGTAATCAGCTCTACCCATATGTTTTTCCTCTCTTTCATTTTCTATATTTATTATAGCATATAGGATTTAATTTGTCAACAATTATTTTTTGCGCCACAATTTTCACAATAATTTGGATATATACCTTGTGTTGACATCATTGACCTACGGTAATTACAAAATGGACATTCAATTTGCCATGTATATGATTGACAATCAATATCAATCCATTTCCCTTCTAATCTTGAGTTTTCAGTTTTATTAATTATTATTCTTTCCATTTTTATTACCTCTCTTTCATTTCCTTAATTATATATTACTACTTTTTTATTAGTTTGTCAACAACTATTTTCATTTTCTTTATGTATCTTGTAAGGCTTTATGCAAGCCTTGCAAGTGTCTTTTCATTTATAAAGGTTGCCTTTTCAAACTTAACCTGATATGAAATGTTTTTAAGGTTTATATCGCCACTCTCTGTGAATGGTATGTTATCCTTTACCCATTCCATATGGAATTTTTCAGTCATAAGCTTTTCAAAGATTTCGCCTTTATTATACTTGCTATCCGCAACCATATCTTCAAAATATGACTTTGAACAAACAACTTCAGCACCCATAATAAGCATATACTGCTTCTGTGCTTTTGTTGGCTTGAAGCGGAGGCTGTAGCCCTGTCCTCTTGAAGCCTTGTCAAGGGTGCAAACATATGGCAGATCTGAGCCTATAAGGTATGACGCATATATAACACCGTCATATTCAAAACCCATAATATAATTGTGAGTATAAGCAAGGCGCTCATATTCAGTTATTAGATGATTAAAAAGTGTAGTATTCATATTGGTTTAACCTCTCTTTCCTTACCTCTATGTATAGAGTATATCACACCTTGCACCGGATTGCAACCCCTATTGCAAAAAAATTTTGCACAAAATTATGGGATAAAATTTGTTAAAATTGCACAAAAATTTTTGCTTGACAAACATCTGGCGGCGTGGTATAATAGAAATTTGGGGTTTTGACGATATGAACGTATGCACATATGAAAATATACACATATGTATATATGCACATATGATTGAGCGCACATATGACAACGGTTCCGGGTGTGTCCTCGAACGTCTGTTTGGCGCGCAACCGGTTGCGCAAAATCGAACACCTGTTCAGAACGCAATAGCGGCTGGTTTGCGCCGAAGGGCAGTCGAAAACCAGCCGCCCAACGCAAAAAAGCCAGTCGTTCGGCTTTCGCTTACTAATCCTGACTTTTTTGCTACTGAGCGCTGGGAACTTGGCGCTCAGCCTGCTGGCATTCCCAGGCGCCCCATATGGTTCCCCAGCTATGGCGCCCCGCTTTCGCGGTACTCAGTACGGCGGTTTAATTCGGTGGTGCTCTCATACTCCTTACCTCACTTTCTGAATTAAGTATAACATACTCGGTTCAGTTTGTCAACTACTTTTTTCTTTTAATTTCAAATTTTTCAGTAGGAAAATCAAAACTTAAAGTTACACAGTTTGTATTTGCTTCAGAAATTATAGGTTCTGAATTTACCCAAATATTATAATCAAGTTCTTTGTTTATAAGTATATTTGCGTCCATTGGATAATCTAAAAGTTTAGTAATTAAATCTTTTACTGTCATAATTTTTCCCCTTTTACCTTTTCGGTATCCTTTCCTGTTTTCTGTATTTATTATATCATGTATCTTTCAGATTGTCAAGCACTTTTTTCAATTTTTTTGATTTTTTCAGAGGGTCTACTCAGAGTAGACCCAGCCCCCGATTTCAGAGGCGATGGCTTCCGCCTCAACCTCATCGGTCGTTCTGTAGAAGAACTGATTGTTCATGTCGATTACGTAGTACATACTGTGTACCCCCTTCCTTTATCTTGACTTAATTATAGCACTTTAAACCGGTGTTGTCAACCCTTTTGTGAAAAATTTTTCAAAAAAATTTTTTTAATTTTCCTCTTGACAAAAGGCATGGCGGTGTGGTATAATATTTTCGCCCGCCAGGCGGTCGCTGATAGCAAAAGCGGTTGCTGAGTTCAGTATCAGCAACCGCTTTTATTATTTCTTTAAGTGTTTTTTAATCCAATTAATAAATATAATTATTGGAATTAGCCACCACCCAAAAACTATATCCTTAATATCTTCGTCAGCGTTTACAGTGTTAAGAACTAAAATTATAATACCTGTAATGAGATACATTACTATCATTCCTAATAAAAACATCATATTCTATTACCTCTCTTTCCTTTACTATGATTTAAGTATAGCACATTGGTGCGCAGTTGTCAAGTAAAATATTGCACAAAATTACAGGAAAATTTTTGTACAGTTTGCACATAAAAAAATGCTTGACAAACAGCCTGAGATCTGCTCTAACAAGTACAGCGGTCTGCTGGCGATTCGCACAGCCGCCAGCAGACCGCCCAAAGGCGAGGAGATTTACTCCTCGTCCATCACTGGCATAGACATCAGCACCGCAAACTCCAGCCGCAACATATTTATATCAGCTATGGTCTCCGCCATCCTTGAGAACTCTACCGTATATTCATCTTCAAAACCCCTTCTTCTTATCATCTCGTTAAGCATTTCTTCTCTATTCAGCATTTTTGTTTTCCTCTCTTTCCTTTTTCTAATTATATATTATCATACTTTTACCGGTTTGTCAATACTTTTTTTAAAAATTTTTAAGCGGTTGTTTTTATTAACAACCGCTTATTTTTACTCAATTATAACTTTATTTTTATAACCCTCCCATACATCTCTTGCATTAAAATCCATATATACATCATCGCTATCCCAATTTCTTGCTGAAATTAAAACGGTTGCGTCCTGTGGAAGTGTGTTGAGCTTGTTAATTAAATCCTTTACTGTCATTTTTTATTCCTCTCTTTCCTTTTGTAAGTTTATTATATCATAAAGGGTTGAGGTTGTCAACCCTTATTTTCTTTTAATTTCAAATTTTTCAGTAGGAAAATCAAAACTTAATGTTATACAATTTGCATTTGTTTCAGAAATTATAGGTTCTGAATTTACCCAAATATTGTAATTAAGTTCTTTATTTACAATTATATCTGCGTCCATTGGACAATCTAAAAGTTTAGTAATTAAATCTTTGACTTTCATTTTTTTATCCTCTCTTTCTCTCTTTCTGATTATATATTATCACATTTCCGGTTATTTGTCAACAACTATTTTTACTTTTTTTATATGAGCTTAGCAATATGCTAAGCTCATATTTGCCCACTTTAAAATTGAAATCTGATTGCAAGCTCTGCCGATTGTTAAGGCTTCGCGCTTGGTGCTGACTCTCTTTGATTTGTCTATATACCAAACACCATTTGAAAACCATATGCCACAGTTGCCACCATATGCTTTGATTGCCTTCATAGCAACAACCATATCTTTGGTCTCTATGCCTTCTGTTGCAACTTGCCAACCTGACTTATAAGTTATAACCTTACCATTCTTAAGGGTAAGACCGCCATTGTTTTTTATTTTCTTGAGTGTTCTAATATTAATCATTTTGTTTTCCTCTCTTTCCTTTTCTATGTCTTTATTATATCATGGGCTTGACCATTTGTCAAGCCCTTTTTATTAAATTTTTAAGATTTTTGTAAACTCTCTGTCTTTCAGATAAGCAACCGGCGCTTAGCTCGTCCGCCTACCCTATTCAATTTTGTTGTTTACCTTTATCTTGATTAAATTATATCAAACCGGTTGCAATTTGTCAATAGTTTTTTATAAAAAATTTTGCACAAATTAAGGATAAAAATTTATATAAAATTTGTGCAAATTTCCTCTTGACAAAACCCGTTGCCATGTGATATAATTTTTTGGCGGTCAGGCGGTCGGTAGCAAAAGAAAAAGGCTGATTTATTCAGCCTTTACTTTGTAAGTAAAAAGTGTTATTTCTTTATAGTTACCTTTTATTTTGTTATACTCAGCAACCGCCTCAGCTCTATTTGTAAAAGTTGCGATTTCTTCACCTTCCGCCCAAATTTCGTAAATATTCATCATGTTTTTGTCCTCCTTTTGTTTTTCTGATTTAATTATATCAAAAAAAGTGCTTGTTGTCAAGCACTTTTTTAAAAAATTTTTTTATTTGGGTGAAAAGCTCTAATCAAAGAGCTTTTCACTTGTCTGATAAAGCTTATCAGTGAAAATGTGGTCATACACATAACGCGGATACCAAACACTGATAACGTCCTTCTTGCGTCCTCTTGCAAGTTCCTTGCCGTCCTTATCTCTTAAAACCCAAACTCTCCAATTCTTATTCATACCTTTGTACCTTTCATCACTTTGTGATGTCCTTTCCTTTATCTTGATTAAATTATATCATTGTTTTTCTTATTTGTCAACTACTTTTTTTATTTTTTTATTATTATTCTGAAGCCCGCATTTTCAAGTCTTTTTATATCAATTTCGCTTGCTTTTGTTTTATCAATTACATAACCATCTATCATTATTATCGCCATTTTTTTATCCTCTTTTCCTTTTTTCTTTATTATACTATTTTTGTTTTGCTTTGTCAACTATTTTTTTAACTTTTTATCTTGAAGCTTTAAGCTTCAAGATAAAAGTTTTCTTCTTTATTCATTATTATTACAAAGTCAAGATTGAAAAGCTTCTTTTCTTTTGCGTAAAAATTGAATGTGTTCATAGCCTGTGAATAGTTGTTTGTTGTTACTACCTGTGCATTTCCTAATAAGATTTCATACATACCTTTTTACCTTTAGCCTTTTGGCTTTCCTTTCCTTTATCTTGACTTAAGTATATCACTAACAACCGGTTTTGTCAATACTTTTTTAAAAATTTTTTTATTTATTTTTGCACAAATTAAGTGATAAAAATTTGTGCAAATTTTTTGCAAATTCTACTTGACAAAATGTGCTTTCATGTGTTATAATATTTTTGGCTTTTTTACGTTGCTTTCGATTGCATTAAAAAAGCTTGAAGTTTTTTGCTTCAAGCTTTTTCTTTGTTTGTGTTTAGTTGGTTTTTGCTTTTATCCATTCTGTGATGATAACTCTATTTCTTCTGTTGTTATCGTCAATTTCTCTTGTTTTCCATGTCCAAGTATCTTCCATTTTGAGCATGAAATCGATTTTATTGATTTCTTCAAGTGCTTCGTTAAGTCTTTCGATTGTGTCGTTATTTGTATATTCTTTTCCTTTGATTGTGATTGTGTTTTCGTTCATAGTCTTTACCTTTCCTTTCCTTTTGCTTGTTTTCCTTTTTCTTGAGTTAAGTATAACATGATAAACCGGTTTTGTCAATACTTTTTTTAAATATTTTTTATTGTTATTTTTCACAAAAATAGGAAAAAAATTTGTTTATTTTTTTGTAAAAAAACACTTGACAAATTACGTTGTGCTGTGGTATAATTAAATTTGGCAGTTTGTCGAGTGCAGCGGTTGTCCGCTCCTCGTGGCGTTTCATGGTGCGGTTCGCGCACATCAAAAAAAGAAGAGCTTTTCAGCTCTCCTTTTTGTCTACCAAACGAAGTCCTCGTCTGTCATGTAGAACCCGCCGATTTCCTCAGCTATGAGTCTTGCGCCTTCTTCGTCATTCTTTACTGTTGTGAATATTCTATTGTTTGTGTCGATGATGTAATATGTCATATTTTTTTACCTTAACCTCTTTGAGGTTTCCTTTCCTTTATCTTGATTAAATTATATCAAACTAAACCGGTTTTGTCAATAGTTTTTTTGAATATTTTTTGTAGTAATTTTGCACAAATTAAATGAAAAATTTTTGTGCAAAATTTTTAAAAAAAGTGCTTGACAAATTTGCTTATCCTGTGGTATAATAATTTTGGAATTAAAACGAAAACCCAGAGGGTTCATCGACAGTAGCAAAAAATTTTTAGGTGCAGAGTAAACCGAGTGTAGGTAAAAGCTTTTTGACGGGCGGACGCCTTTGAGGAACAATTTGCAAATGATTTGCAAAATACATTTACGCACCCCAATTCCCAGAGAAAATTATTCTCAAAACCGAACAACGAATAAATAATAAAACTCGATTCCCAGAGAAAATTATCCTCAAAATCGAATAACGAATCCTTCAAAAAAATCACGTAACCCATACCCGCAAGAGAAAACGAATTAAACGTATTTCTTACTCAACTCTTTATCCTTCTCTTTCTCATAATTAATCTTCTCCATATCAGGATCTTCAATACTTCCTTGAATACCTTCTTCCTCCACAATCAAAATATCAAAATTAGTTTCACCAAAAACATAAAAAATTATATTATAAACATCATCCCAATCAAAATCTTCAAAATCCTTTTCACTAAAAATCAACTTACAAGGCGGGAATGTATTTTTAATAAATTCAAACCCCTCAATTAATCTTGTCTTAGTAATAGGCTTCTGATAACCACAACAAATCATAAATGTAAGACTATTTAAAACACTGCTACAAAAGCTATGTCCATTCCATCCATTAGGTAGTAGCGGTTGCGCGTGCTCATCATATCTTTCTTTTATCCATGGGCCAATACCTCTTTCCATACTACATTTATTATCAGTTAAATGAACTAATACTCTTTCACCTTCATATCCAAATATATCATCTTTTCTCTTATTATACTTAAACATTGCGCGAACGCGGCCTCGTGACGCCTCAAAGCTCGCCCTGCCGCATCTCCTCTCTAAATATTTCTACATTCATTATATCAAAAATTCTTAAATTTGTCAATTTTGCCCAAAACGCTTGACAAATGAAAAAATTTTTAGTATAATATAATCAGGATGAAGAAAGGAGTCTCTCACATGGAAAACCAAGAAAATACAATCAAATTAGACTTTACACTTTCTACACCAGAAGAACGAATTGAATTAGTTAATAAAATATTAGAAGTAACTCCTCAAGAGAAATTAACAAATAAATATTTAGAGATATTAGCAGATTATATAATTTTTGCAATTAATAAAAAAGATAATGATAAAAAAATAATAACAGAAAATAGAAGTGTTACAATTAACAAAAGAGAAACAAGCTTAGAAGGACTTGCGGCAATATTTAACACTAATAGCGAAAATAATTCTAATTCTTTAAAAGAAGATAGTCTATATAACCTAATTATAGATAGTGATAAAAACATTATCTTAACTCCAAAAATTAAAATTACAGATGAAGATATTGAAACTGTTCCAGGTCTTAAAGACCTTGTAAATACAATACAAGAGCTTGAAGAAGCTCTCAAAACTGCGGTTGGTAAGCAACGTTACTCAATTAAGAAAAATATTATTGAGTTGCGCAAAGACCAATATGTGTTGCGGTCTGCATATAAAAAACCAATTACTTGCATAAATGCAACCAAATCCGCACCTAAATTAATTACATATGAAAATGTTACAATAAACAAAGAAAGCGGTGATCTCTCTGTGGAGAGTAATATGTCTCTCCTTATTCCGGAGCACGTCTCCGCGCTATTATGTAACTATTCAAAAATTAAAGAAGAGTGCGCTGGAAAGTTTGAATCTGATATGTATTATCTTATGATTGCTCTTGAAGAAACAATCGACAAGGCATTATATGATTATCCCCTTTACTATGATATAGTAGTCTATAAAATAGATGGATTACAAAATAAAGATATTCAGCGGGAACTGGAACTTACTTTTGGTTTTAGATACTCTGTTGAATATATATCATCATTATGGAGAAATAAAATACCTAAACTAATTGCAGAACAAGCGCAAAAAGATTGGTTAGAATGGTATTATACAAATAAGAAAAAAGGTTATTGGAAAAAATGTAGTAGGTGTGGACAAATTAAATTAGGACATAATAAGTTCTTTTCAAAGAATAAAACAAGTAAAGATGGTTGGTATAGTATCTGCAAAGATTGCAGAAATAAGAAACCAGGGAGCGTGAAAGATTAATGGCTAATGTTAAAAGCGGTGCTGCGGTAACAAAGAAATATACTTGTTCAAGATGTAAAAAGACCATGTCCGAACTTAAGTTTTACAAACATCGAGATGGTTCAAAAGACGAAATGTGTAAAGACTGTCTTTGTGCGCACGTCAATAATTTTGAACCTAATACTTTTACATGGATTCTTGAAAGACTTGATTATCCTTATATTCCCGCGGAATGGAATATATTAAGAGATAGAAAATTTCAAGAAGATCCACGAGGCGGGACTGGCGGTTCTGCGGTCATGGGCAAGTATCTTGCCAAAATGAAACTTAAGCAATTTACAAACAAAGCAACTGGTCAGCAGTATGGATGGGCAGATTCTGAAATGCTTATTCAAGAAAGATATGCTGAACCTGAATTAACAGAAGAAGAAAAGGCTGCGCAAGAAGCGCAAAAAGAAGAATTAAAGAGAGCCTTTGAAGAAGGAACTATTTCAGAAGCAGAATATAAAACTTTAGCTTCAACAGAAGAACAAAAAGAAAATATTGACTTAATGCCAGATTTTAATTTACCTGGCGCGGTTGTAGTAGATGGTGGTTTTCAAGATGATATATATATGTCTGAAGATGAATTACCTGATCCCGCAAAAGATTTAACTGATGAAGATAAGATATATCTTGCCATGAAATGGGGAAGATTATATAAACCTAATGAATGGGTTGCTCTTGAACAGAAGTACACAGAAATGATGGACTCTTTTGATATTCAAGATGCAGACACCCGCAACACATTGATATTAATGTGCAAGACTGATTTAAAAATGAATCAGGCTATTGACTGTGGCGATGTTGATGGATACCAAAAACTTGCGCGAGTTAGTGATGGATTAAGAAAATCTGGTAAGTTTACAGCAGCACAGAATAAAGATAAAGATAATGAGCAAATTTCTTGTGTTGGACAGATTGTTGCCTTTTGTGAAAGAGAAGAAGGATTTATACCTAAATTTGTTCCTGAGGATAGCATCCCGCAAGATATTATAGATGTTATTATTCAAGATAATCAAAAATATTTATATAATTTGGTAACTAAAGACCTTGGATTTGGTCAACAGATAGAAAACTACTTAAAGAAGATTCAGCTTGAACATGAAGCTGCTGAAGGTGATTATGGAGTAGAAGAAGATGAAATTCAAGATGAAGATATTGCTAAATACTATGAAAGAATAGAAGATGAAAAAGCAATAGATTCTGAAATTACTCAAGAGAGTAATGCATATGAAAAGGCGGGTGACAGTAATGGCGCTAGCTGATTTAATGGCATTATCAAAAAATAAAGCAAGTCAAAAGATAGGTGTATCTGAAGAAAGATTAAGAGCTTGTATGCCTGAATTGCGCAAGGCTATTGCTTTTTATAGAGAATACCCTGATTTGTATATTGATTACTGTAACACTCTTGCGGGAAGCAAGGGTAAAACTCTTAATTTATTTACTTATCAAAGAGTTTTCTTACGTCAAGCTATGAGATATAGACATATTTATGCGGTATATCCTCGTGCTTATTCTAAATCATTTTTATCAGTATTAGTTCTTATGTTAAGATGTATTTTTTATCCAGGTTGTCACTTATTTGTTACAACAGGTGGTAAAGAGCAGGCAACAGGAATTGTAAGAGAAAAAGCAGAAGAGCTTTGTAAATTAGTTCCTGGTTTAGCAAATGAAGTAAATTTTGACAGAGGTAAATCTAAATCTTCAAAAGAAGAATTTAGTTTCTTATTTAAAAATGGTAGTATTCTTGACGTAATGGCAGCAAGACAGTCTTCAAGAGGTCGAAGAGCTACTGGAGGACTTATAGAAGAGGTTATTCTTGTGGATGGTACACTTTTAAACGAAGTAATTATCCCTACTATGAACGTAGATAGACTTCTTCCAGATGGGACTCGTCATCCTGAAGAAATTATTAATAAAAGTCAAATTTATGTTAACTTTTTTGGTCAAAACGTTACAAAGATATGTGCATAATTTTTATATATAGTAGAAAATAAAGAATGGAGGTTTCTACTATGTATTATATTTATAAAATTGAAAATTTAATAAATCATAAAATTTATATTGGTTTAACTAATAATATTGTAAGAAGAAGAACTAGGCATTTCACAGATTTAAGACATAATCGCCATGATAATCATTTTCTTCAAAAAGAGTTTAATATCTATGGAGAAGATAATTTTTCTTTTACTATTGAATTTGAAGGAGATGTTACAGAAAAAGAAATTGGAGACAAAGAAAAAGAATTTATTAAGAAGTATGATAGTTATAGAAATGGGTATAATCAAAATGAGGGTGGTAATTTTGGAGCAAGTAATGGAGGTTCAAAATTAACTCAATCAGATATATTTAATATTCTTTCTGTTGTGGAATTTATGTCTAGACCTGGTCAAGTTTTGGCAGATATATATGATGTTTCCAGAACGACCATTAGTAGAATAAAAAAAGGTATTAATCATAATCAATATAAAGAAGAATATGAACAGCTTCCTTTGGAAGAAAGACAAAAAATATATAAAGTTTTTTGTGAAAGTTATGATTTTATTAAAAAGAAAAGAGAATCTACAATTATACAATCTAAAAGAAAATTAAATAAGGAACAAGTATTTTTAGTTCTTTATAATTATGAACATAGAATATTAACTAATATTCAAATGGCTAATAAAGTAGGTGTAAAAAGTGTTTATACTTTAGATTGTATCAAAAATGGATTAACTTATCAAGATTACGCACTTGAATATAAGAAATTAACGAAAGAACAAAAAAATAAATTAGCATCGCTATTAAGTAATTAATAGTTGCAAGCCATTGAATTGCTGGAAAGCCCTAACGTAAAGACGAGGGTAATCAGCAGCCAAGCTCGAAAGAGAAGGTTCAACGACTATCCCGAAAGGGAGTACACTCAAGTGAGTGGAAGTGGTGGCCCCCTACTTGAAAGAGAGGGTGAAGATATAGTCTACTCTGTATAGAAATATACAGCAGTTCATTAGAGAACGCATACGGATTAACGACTCGTATGGAATAAAAAGGAACGACAGCAGGTTGGAAGAATACTTATCCTTATGAAAAATTAATGATGGTATTACTTGAACAAATCACAGGTAGTGAAAGCGCGGTTGTTATGGGCGGTACGTGGCGCGTACCAGTTGCAGAGGGACTTTTAGCTAAGAACTTCGTACAGCAACTTAAGCTTGATGGAACTTATAACGATAGTTCATTTGGTAGAGAGTATGAATCTGAATGGAGCGGAGATGCGGAAAATGCTTATTTCTCGTCAGAGATTTTTGACAAATATCGTATTCTTCTCCAACCAGAATATGAATTTAGTGGAAGAAGTAGCAAATCTGCTTATTATGTAATTGGAGTCGATGTTGGTAGAAAAGGATGTTCAACAGAGGCAGTTATTATTAAGGATGCAAACGGTCTTGGTATTGGTCTTATAGATTATATGATTAAAGCACAAATTGATCCTGTTTCTGGTGAAACACTTCTTCCTTTTGGTGTTGACAACATAGAAGATTATCCTGAATATAAAAAATATAGAACTCCTGAGACAGTTAAAGATGCTATGTATTTAATTAAAGCAAATGCGCCAATTAATACAGAAGCTCATTCTTATGTTCAAACTCAGTTGTCAAGCGGAAAGATAAAATTCTTAATAGATGAAACAACCGCAAAACTGAAACTTATGGATACTAAATTAGGTCAATCTATGACACCTGAAAAAAGAGCTGAATATTTAATGCCTTTTACTTTAACCACTTCTTTAAGAGAGCAAATGCTTAATCTTGTAGAAGATAATGAAGGTGTTAATATTATTTTAAAACAGTCTTCTAAAGGAACTCCAAAAGATAAATTCTCTGCTTTTGAATATGGTATGTTATTCATTAAGCGCGAAGAGGAAAGAAAGAGAAAGAGAAAAGGATTTAATATAGAAAGTTTAATGTTATTTAATTAAAATTTTTTGGTCAAAAGTGACAAAAAGATATTAATACTTTTTTATATTTAATATAAGTTATATTGGGTAAAGGAGAATTGTATGAGAGCTAGTAGAGGCGAAATAAAAATAGAAGAAATATTACAAGAAGCTGAATTAGAGTTTCAAGAAGAATATAGTTTTAAAGACCTCCTTTCCAATACAGGCAGACCTCTTAGGTTTGATTTTGCGGTTTTTGATGATGAAGGAAATTTAGATTTTCTTATTGAATATCAAGGTATTCAGCATTATCAGCCTAAGGAAAAATTTGGTGGATGGAGCGGTTTGCAGAAACAACAATTCAATGATTTAAAGAAGCGTGAATACTGTAAAAAGCATAATATTACTTTAGTAATTATTCCATACACTGATGAAAATATAATTGATTATGATTATATTATGACAAAAGCTGGATATTAGGAGGAATTTATCATGCACAATTTAAGAAAGACCGAAGTTGTACATCGTGATCTTGGTATGAGACTGTTGTCTGATAGAGATGAATATCCTATAAATCCTGAAACTGGTTTAATTGATTTCTCAAAAATAAAAGTTGGGGTTAAGACACTTGAAGATGCGGTCATTAGCACCCCGCAGAAAAAGGTTAATGCTAATTATGCCAATAAAGAATATGTGCTTCGCGCGATTGATAAAAATGATGTTGTAGAATTAAGGAAAATATCAGATTTTTATTATAAAACAAGCGGTATCTATGCAAGACTTTGTAGATATTTAGCACGTCTTTTTAGATATGATTGGTATGTAGTACCTTATATTTATGGCGGAGACACTTATCCTGTTGACAATGAAGATAAAGGTGATTTAGGCGCAAAGAATGTTAATAAAATTTTAGATGCTTTCTTTAAAGCTTTAAATTATCTTGATAATTTTCAAGCAAAAAGGACTCTTAATGATATAGCATTAAAGGTCGTTCGATTTGGATGTTATTATGGTTATGTAGTACATAGTGCAACTGGACCAAGTATTCAAGAGCTTCCGCCTGCATATTGTCGATCAAGATATAAACAACATGGTAGACCTGTTGTAGAATTTAATATGAGATATTTTGATGACTTATATCCTGATGAAGAGTATAGAAAGAAAATATTAAAAATGTTTCCTGAAGATTTCTTAAAAGGATATAGATTATATAAAAAAGGTAAATTAACACCAGATTTTCAAGGAGATACTTCAGGTTGGTATTTATTAGATCCTGACTACGCTTTTAAAATAAATATGAATGATGAAGATTCGCCAATTCTTGCAACAGTAATTCCTGCGTTAATCGACTTAGATGAAGCACAAGAGTTAGACAGAAAGAAAATGGCTCAAAAGCTTTTAAAGATTATTATTCAGAAGCTTCCGCTTGATAAGAATGGAGATCCTATCTTCGATATGGAAGAAGGTCAAATGCTTCATAATAATGCGGTTAAGATGCTTAGTAGAGCTATTGGTATAGATGTTTTAACAACTTTTTGTGAAGTTGATGTTGCGGATATGGCAGACCGAAACACTACTACAACAGTAGATGATTTGGAAAAGGTTGAGAGGGCTGTATTTAACGAGGCGGGTGTGTCTCAAATGCAGTTTAATACAGATGGTAACTTAGCACTTGAGAAATCAATGGCTAATGATGAAGCTATGATGACTGATTTATTAAATCAATTTGAAGATTTAATGAATATGCTTTTAATTAACTTTAATAAAACTCCTAAGAAGGTATTTTATAAAGCACAAATATTACCTACTACAATTAGCAATTATAAAGAGCTTTCTAAGTTATATAAAGAGCAAACTCAAATGGGTTATTCAAAAATGCTTCCGCAGATTGCACTTGGTCTTGCGCAAAGTACAATTCTTGCAAACGCTTTCTTTGAGAATGATTTACTTAACTTAGTTACAGTATTTGTTCCTCCTCTTACTTCTAATACTATGAATGCTGATGCACTTGCGCAACAGCAAACTGGAAGAAGAAGAACTGGTCTTACAATGAAATCAGATGAGGAGAATGGCGCAACAGGCGGCCGCCCTGAATTACCGGATGAAGAAAAATCAACCAAAACTCTTCAAAACCTTGAAAGCAAAAATTAAGTATATAAAAGGAGGATTCGTAAATGAATGGTTATCAGTCTATTGCGACTATAAACGCTCCAGAGTTTATTAATTTACAGCCTCTTGATATAAACCCTATGATGTCTAAATGTGAAATTAAAGTTTTATATTTAGGTAAAAATAGAAATGGTACTAGCATCAATAAGGAAGCTGCTACGGAAATGGCAAAAACATTACGTGGCGCTCCTATTGTTGGGTACTATCGAGATGATAAACAAGATTTCTTTGACCACGGAGATCAAGTTATCCTTGATGGTGAAGGAATCCACTTTAAAACATTAACGAAGCCTTATGGTTTTGTTTCTCCTGATGCAGATGTGTGGTTTCAAGAATTTGAAGAATTTGATGAAACTGGAGAATCTACCATTAGAACTTATTTAATGACAACGGGGTACTTATGGACAGGTCAGTATCAAGAAGCTCAGCAACTATTTATGGAAGGCGGGAAACCGCAATCAATGGAGTTAGATGAAAATTCTATGAGCGGATTTTGGTCAAAAGAAGCAAATTCAGACATGGAATTTTTTATAATAAATGACGCAGTATTTTCTAAATTATGTATTTTAGGTGATGATGTAGAGCCGTGTTTTGAAGGTTCAAGCATAACCGCACCTAATGTAAGCAAAAACTTTACTTTAGATGACCAATTTAAGACTACTTTATGGTCAATGATGAAGGAATTGCAATATACTTTACAAGGAGGTAGTCAAAAAGTGGAAGATGAAATCAAAAAGAA